>CANFNX010000051.1 GCA_947448495.1 Bacteriovoracaceae bacterium
AATAATTCTAAAACCATTCATTCCAGGGAAATTGGCACCATTTGTTTGATGTTCAATAATGATTTTTGCAACAAAGTCAGCCATCCCCTCAGATAATCCACCATAGCCCCCTTTAGAGTCTGCAAAGCCAAGGTGAGGGCCCATTAAACGTTCCATAATACCGTGTCCAAGTTCATGCCACACTGTTGGATTATCACGGGCAAGGTTTGGATTAGATGGCGAGTAAGTCGTAAAGTTAATGGTATTATCATAATAATAGGCATTATCTTTCATCGATATATCCGGATCATACAAGAAAGCATGGAATGGTCTAGTCGCAAGTTCTGGGTCTTCAAGGCCCATTTCATTCAGGGCATCCATAAGAGTTGTAACAGCATAATAGACCTGAAGCTCATCAAAGCCCGCATTGAGGTATCTGGTAGCATCATGATCTGGTAGACGCTCTGGAAGTCTTGAAAGCAATTCCTCTTCTGATGAAATCGTTTTTCCATAAAAACCACTTATTGGTTTTCCCATATATTCGCCATCGGCTTCAGCCCAAGAAATCATGTGGTTTCCGGAAAGAACAAGTGGATAATTAACTTCTTTAAATTGTTTTACATTTGGATGGAGATTGATCGTCGCAAATTTCCCTTGAAGGAGTAATCCACTGCTAAAACTATTCGACTTCAAAGGAAACTGGGAGACCAACTGATCGACTTTTCTTCTTAAAGAAGCCTCAGACCAAATATCGTTCATTTGTCCATAAGCTGTTTCTGCTAACAGTGGACTATAACGAGTTTCAGGAAATTTTTGATTATCAAAAACTGAAAGAGGATTTTCTCCAACATCTGGAATCGAAGTGCTTACATACTTAAGATCTTTTAATTCATAATTTAGCCTTTCACCAGTTGCTTCAACCTCTTCATAAATAGGAAAGATGTTCGCCTTCAAATTTGTGAACTTTTCACTTTGAGGGAACTCTGAATAGAATTTCTCAGTCACTATATTTCTAAGGAGAGAGATTGAAAGATGGTGAATACCACGCTGGCTTCGGACTTCAATTTTTCGAATCAGGTCCCCATTGACCCATTGATCGGATGATTTCAAAGAAAGAACTTTGTTATCAGTGTCATGCTTTGAAACTTCCGCATTGACTAGCGCCGTAATAGCTGACGAAAGCTGCTTAGACTTAAGTGCGGACGGAGAAATTTTAGCCTTAAAATATCTTTGCGCCAAAAGTTTTTGATTGGCCTCTGCCTCCTCACTTAAGTGCATTTCGGCAAGTATCAGTTCGTTCGTTTTTTTATCGCTCCAAATTCGAATAGCCGTTTGTGCCACGGGAATTTGCTGACTTTGCTGGACATACATTTGATAGCGACTCGTTGCGAGCTGGCGATCTTCAATCAAGTATAAATCATTCAATTCAAAGTTCAGTTTGGTATCGGCATTCGCCTTTTCAAGCATGGCCTGTATCGTGGCCGGCATCTGGCCTCTCGTGATTTTGGCTTCATACCCAAATGCAGCAGACATGAAAGTAAGGGTGGCAAGGAAAGCGGTCTTTTTCATAGGTGTTCCTTATTCTGGCTTTGATGCACTGTTTTTAAAATAAAAGGCGTTTTAAGCCAAGAAGATTTAAATGTAAAAGTGACTATTACACCTGTAATTTTTACACTCTGCACCTCTGTTTCTTTTTTCCCTTCCTATTCATTTGTTGTTACCATGGCAGGGATTAATTTTAAGGATGTACGATGAAGAAAATTTCATACTTGATTCATGCAAGAAGAACCCCTATTGGAAGCTTTGCCGGCTGCCTATCAGGTATGAGAGTTGACGATATGTTAGCGGAACTGTTTAAAGATTTTGCAACATCGGCCTCATTTGATTTAAAAGAAATTGATGACACCATCGTGGGCTGTGCTAATCAGGCGGGAGAAGATAACCGTAACTTGGCGAGAATGTCCCTATTGCTAGCTGGTTACCCATTTGAAGTGCCCGGAACAACAATCAATCGCCTGTGCGGCTCTTCACTTGATGCTGTCATGGACGCTCATGCTCGGATTCAGGCGGGACTTGGAGACTGTTTTATTGCTGCAGGGGCAGAAAGTATGTCTCGCGCCCCCTACGTGCTTTCCAAATCGGGTATAGGGTTTGATCGTACTCAAAAAATGTGGGACACATCCATCGGGTGGCGTTTTGAAAATTCTAAGATGGCCAATCTTTTTCCTCTTCTTGGCATGGGCGAGACGGCAGAAGAGGTTCAAAAGCTTCATCATATTTCCAGGGAAGATCAGGATTTATTTGCGTTTCACTCTCACCAGAAGGCCATTGCAGCTCAGGCCAGAGGGGATTTTAAACAAGAAATTCTGCCTCTCAAGCTTGAAACAAAAAAAGGTTCCGTTCTCATTGACTCAGATGAAGGACCAAGGGCCGATACTTCGCTTGAAAAACTGGCCAAGTTAAAACCAGCCTTCAAAAAAGATGGTACGGTAACCGCAGGTAATAGCTCTTCTATCAATGATGGCGCGAGTATGGTGGTCGTGGTTTCTGAGACTTTCTTAAAAAGACACGGACTCACTCCCCTTGCGACAATACATGGCGGAGCAGTGGCCGGCCTCCATCCTAACGTCATGGGGCTAGGTCCAGTAGGAGCGATAAAAAAACTCAATCAAAAATTTGGATATAAGATTTCAGATTTTGATCTCATCGAGTTAAACGAAGCTTTTGCCGTCCAGGCCCTCGGCTGTATCAAAGAACTAGAATTAGATCCAACCAAGATCAACCTCAATGGAGGCTCTATCGCCTTAGGGCATCCTTTAGGGTGCTCAGGAACGAGAATTCTCACGACCCTCGTTCATCAGATGCAAAAGAACTCATCTTTTAAAAAAGGTTTAGCTTCAATGTGTATTGGTGTTGGTCAGGGAATAGCGATTTCTGTCGAGAGCTGCAAATGAGAATTTTGGTTGTGCTCGTTTTTGTAGCGCTCTCATTTTCTTGCTTTGCCTGCTGGAAAATCGAGGCACAGATTGACATCCATAACGAGCATGTCACGATCAATCAAAAAATCATCCACGACAAAATCTACTCCTTCGCTTCAGGCCCATATTTAATTGATATAAAAATGCCCGATTCTGATCACGTTGTTTGGTCCGTGAATGAGAAAAAAGGAATAACCCTGATTAAACATTTCACCAAAACAATCATAGTCAAATTAAATGCTCCAATAAAACGAGAGGCAATAAAAATGAAAGACAATCAGTTCGCTCTCATGAATTTAAATGTGTCGGAGATTTAGCATGAGGTTCCTACTCATTTTGATTTGCTTTTATGCCTTTAATGTCTACGCCAATTGGCAGGTGGAAGTGGCGTTGGGAATCGATGGTGAAACCTGGAAAATTGAGCATGCAAAATTTGAAGATGGCAAAGAGCAATCACTCAATTTTGGTACCTATCTTTTAAAAATGTCCATCAAGAGGACCAAAGAAGAAAAAGTTCTCAGTGTGAACTATGTCATCGAGGAAAAGAAAGGGGACAAAAAAACACTTGTCGCCAAAGGTGAAGACCTTATGGAAGATAGACCCAAAAATGATATTTTTGCCAAAGGTGAAAAGGATCAGCCTCATACAATTATAAGCTTAAAGATGAAACCAATCTAAGGATATCCTTATGAAAGAGATCAAACTTTTTATTAACGGTGAATTTAAATCTTCTGAAAAATCTTTCACCTCTATGAACCCTGCCACTAATGAGCCTGTCGCTAAGGTCTTTGTTCCATCTGAAAAAGACATTGACCAAGCCGTCGATGCGGCTGAAGCGGCTTTCTATTCATCCGAATGGAAAGGAATGGATCAAAATAAGAGAGCCGATCTTTTAGAAGCCATTTCTGAGAAGATGAAGGAAAGAAGAAACGAACTCACTGAACTTGAAATCGCAAACTCAGGTTCTTGTGTGAGGAAGGCGAAAGCAGATGTTCATAATGCTGCTTCTTACTTTAAAGTCCTTGCCGGACAATTAAGAAAATTTCAATTTGAACTGAAAGACGAATCAGCTTCGAGAGCTGGTTTCTCCCATAACTATAAAATCTATGAACCTGTTGGGGTTTGTGCCCAGATTATTCCTTGGAATTTTCCACTTGTTATGGCGGCTTGGAAAATCGGGCCTGTAATCGCTTCTGGTTGTACCACCGTTTTGAAAACGGCCCAGGAAACTCCTGTGACAGCAAGCATACTCGCGGAAATCCTGAATGATGTTGGATTACCAAAAGGTGTCGTAAACATTATTACTGGTGGCGCCCATGAAGGTGAGTATCTCCTGAAAAATTCAAAAGTCCGAAAGGTCGCCTTTACCGGGTCTACCCAGGTCGGCCGAAAAATCATGCAAGGAGCTGGAGCGAAACTTCAGCGACTTTCTCTTGAATTGGGTGGGAAGTCGGCCAATATCGTACTTGATGATGCTGACTTATCTCTGGCCGTTGATGGTGCACTTTATGCTTTCCTTTATCACTCAGGACAAGCCTGTGATTCCGGGACTCGTCTTTTTGTTGAAGAAAAAATCTATCCCGCTTTTAAAGAGGCTTTTATCAAGAGAGCTGCTGAAGTAAAGGTAGGTCTCCCAACTGACCCAGCTGCAGGCTATGGTCCCGTTATCAATCAAAAACAATTTGATACGATTATGGGATATATTAATACGTCCAAAATAGAAGGGGCCAACTTACTTTTCGGAGGCCAAAGAGTCACAGGTGGGGAATTTGATAAAGGCTATTATATTCAACCAACGCTCTTTGAAGTCACACCTGACAATACCATTTTTAATGAAGAAATTTTTGGGCCAGTGGTTGCGATCACACCGGTGAAGGATGAAACAGAAGCCATCAAGCTGGCCAATAAATCTATTTATGGCCTAGCAGGAGCAGTTTGGTCAAAAAATCCGGAACGCGCTAAAAAAGTCGCCAAACAACTTGAAACAGGTACAGTATGGATTAATGAGTATCATCTTCTCAATCCAGGAATGCCGTTTGGAGGATATAAGCAATCTGGAATCGGAAGAGAGATGGGCGAAGAGGGTCTTAAGGCCTATCTTGAAGTTAAACATCTGTGGATTTCTGATTGCGATGAAAGAACTAAAAAACCATGGTTTGATGCCATTTTCTAGGAATTTTTTGTGAATCAATTTAATGATTGTATTATTTTATTTGGTGGCTCTTCAGAAGAACGTCTTGTGTCTGTTGCGTCTGCTCAGAATCTTTCAAAACACCTACCGGAAGCAAAACTTTGGTACTGGTCTGATGATGGAAAAATCTATCTAGTTACGCATGATGAATTAAGCTTACACGATAACGCTTTCACGCATGAGTTTAAGACGAAGACACCTCCAGTTTTTGAGAGTCTCTCATCTGCCATGCCTTCCCTCGCCGGAAAAATGGTGATTATTGGACTGCATGGCACCGAAGGTGAAGATGGAAAACTTCAAGCACTCTTGGAATCCAATCACGTCAAATACACTGGTAGTAACTCTCAAACAAGCCAAATTGCTTTTGATAAACGAGCAACGAAGAGGCTGGCAAAGGAGCACGGACTGCCTGTTGTTCCAGATCTTGCCATGAATTCTTTCGATAATACAGAGATCAAGGAATTAGAGAGCTTTCTCGACCAACACAAAAAAATTGTTCTCAAGCCACTCGCTAATGGATCAAGTGTTGGACTCTTCATCATCTCAAATCATTCAGAGTTAAAAGATGCTGTTGATCAGATCAAGTCCAAGACAGTGATCCCTTATATGAGCGAGCCATTTATTACCGGTAGAGAACTTACAGTCGGAGTATGGCAAAAAAGTAAAACTGAAACAATTCCACTTCCGGCCTCTGAAGTTCAAGTCATCCAAGGTGGACAATTTGATTATCAAGGAAAATATCTCGGGAAAGGCGTAAAAGAATTAACTCCGGCCCCAATAACAGATTCTGAGATGAAAGCCGCTCAAGAACTTGCTTTGAAATTACATCTCGCTTTGGGATGCTCTGGTTACACTCGAACAGATATGATTCTTAACGAAAAAGGGCTTACTCTTTTAGAAATTAATACTCTACCGGGATTAACGAAGGCTTCCTTCATTCCTCAGCAGCTAGCGGCGATCAATATTGATCTGAGAACATTTTTTGACAATCAAATCAATCTACTTAAATAAAAAAAGACCCACCATACGGTGGGTCCTCATTTTTGCTTTTTCTTGCAGGAATTAGCCGATCAACTTTAGAGCACCTTGTGAAGACATGTTTGCTTGAGCAAGTACAGAAGTACCAGCAGAGCTAAGAATGTCATTTTTTGCCTTCGTTGCAGTTGCATCAGCGTAATCAACATCACGGATACGAGAGTTTGCGGCCGACAAGTTCTCAACGTTAACTTGTAAGTTATTTGACGTCGAGACTAGTCTGTTCTGAATCGCACCTAGGAATGATCTGAATCCAGAAACTTTCTCGATGGCCGTATCAAGAGATCCCAGAGATGATTGAGAACCTTCTTTCGACGAAACATCAAGCTCAGACACACCCAAGCTATCCATTTTAGAGTTCACTTGCTTGGCATCATAGCTAATTCTATCTTGGAAACCATCGTTATTCGCACCGATCTGGAAATCGTACTTATCGCCTTCACCATTCAGTAGCTTTTTACCGTTAAACTCTGTCACTTCTGAAATACGCTCTAGTTCGAGCTTCAGATTTTGATATTCCATATTCGTCATAGCACGTTCAGAATCACCAACTGTATCAGAAGAAGTCTGCATAGCTAGTTCACGCATACGTGTTAGGATTGATGAAACTTCATTTAGACCACCTTCAGCAGTCTGAACCATTGAAATACCGTCATTAGCGTTTCGATCAGCTTGTTTTAATGAACGGATATTTGCTTTCATTTTTTCAGAAATCGCCAAGCCAGCAGCATCATCTGCAGCTTTAGTGATACGTGACCCTGATGAAAGTTTTGCGAGATTGCTTTCTGCTTCTCTTCCGCTTACAGCGAGTGATCTTTGAGCAGCAATTGAAGAAACGTTTGTGTTAATACGAAAACCCATGAAATCCTCCTTGGTTAATCTTCCTCATCTTTTCCTTGATGATCAGTTCCCAACCTTGAGAGACTTGATAAGCTTCCTGCTTAAGTAGTTTTTTTGTTAATGTCATCACTCTTGTGATTGACAAACATCTCATCGGCGAAGAAAAAAGCAACTTGATAGCGAATTTAAGAATATTTTAATTATTTTCATCAGATAGCGGCTGTCGGGTATACCCCGTTTTGAGAGAATAATCAGCAACTTAAGGCTACACAGTTCAATCTCTGACTGATATGATCACAGAATGAATCTCTCAACACCTTTCTTAATTTGTGACAAAAATGAAGAAATAAGACTTCTTCTAAAGAATATGCTCACAAAGCATGGCTTTTTTCATCTGATTGAGGCGCAGAGTACAGAAGAAATTCTTCAATTTATGAATGAGAAGCAGTTCATTATAACTCACAAAGATCTTTTGAATGATAAATTAAAAAAACTGCTCGCCGAAAAAAAACATTTCATAGTTCTCTCTCCAGCTGAGACAGAAGAAACGATTTTGCTCTCTGCTTATTTTGGAGTGAAGCACATCGTAAGCTTTCCCTACTCTTCTAAAAGTATTGTGGAGAAGATTTCTTCGCTCTTGAACTATTGATACTCGGAGTAAGGAAGATTATTTATTCCCATCCAGTATTTCAAGTCAACTTCAACATTTTTATCAAAGTCTTCAATACTGTAATCAGTATTTTTGATGAGGATCTTGGCATAGGTTAATACATTCCTATAATTCCATTGCCCCAGATCGAGATTCACCATCCGTGTCCAAGTACCAGTATTGATAAACATGGTTCCGTCTGGAAACATTCTTAAACTTGGATTATGAGTATGACCAACAATGAGAACTTTTGATTCAGGGTGATTTTCAAAATACTGCCTAGTCACTGTCTCAAAATCTTGAAAGAGCTCCAGCTCTCGGTAGAGATCCTGAATGATTTGCCTGACGTTCTTTTTCATCATGTAAAAATGCCAGAAACGAACCATGATGAAGTAATAGATGTTTGAGAGGATAAATCGCAAAGTAAAAAAAGTATCAAAGAGAATTCCATGAATAAGGAAATGTTTGATCGGTCTGACCGAATTGATGTAACTTCTCTCCTGCTTATATTTATTTATGACATTGGTTACGTAGTAAGATCCCCAGGGTGGATTAAAATACTTTTCCCCACTGACTGTTTCAATCACAGCATTGGACTGATCAAAGTTATGGGCCCTCTCATACTGGTGCCCATGAAGAATTGAAATGCCCTTTGTAGGCACATGAGTTGTAAGATTGTTGGAGAGGGTAATCTTATGAGCATCGTCTCCAAAATGGGATAGGAACTCTTGTTTTAAAGAATCAAAAACAAATTCAGCGTCATGATTCCCAATAATATAAACAACATTCTTGTCTGGGTGAGAAATAAAATTTTTAAGGGCCTCTATGACTCCGGCGTGAGCGGATAAAATCATTTTGAGCTTTGCTAAAGAGGCTTTTTCACTCCAAAACTCATCGTCATAATATTCAACGAAGGGAACGGCCAAAAAATCAAGGAAATCACCATTGATCACCAACTCTACTGGTATATCTTTATAGTCTCCTCGGGAGTAGTAGTTTAAAAAATCAATCAACTCATTATCATAATGAAAGTCCTCAAGAAGATTTCGCTTCCCTCTCATCATTTTCCCAGCACTGAGATGTAAATCAGAGATAACTAAGACGACTTTTTGGACATTATTTTTTTGATGGGATTTCATAAACCTTCTTACCAAAAATTAACTCCACCTCTTGAAAAGCTGGACTCACTGGAACAAAGACAACGTTAGCACCGGTCTTATTCTCTATTTCAATAGCTTCAGTGCTACCCGTTTTAACGGAGACGAATTTAAGAATTTTACCATTGACGATAAACTTTCCAACTTGGTCTGATAGAGAATGATTTTCAATGAGAACAGAGAATAGACTCTTCCTCGCCTCTGGAGAGAGAACGGTTATACTACGATCATAAAGTTGAACGACAAATGTTTCTGGTTTTGTCTGGGCCATGACAAAACCGATGATGAGGAAGAAGACGTTCAAAACGTTCATATCATAAACCTTAAATCCATCAGCTTTTTGACTTCATCACGAAGTTTTGCCGCTTCTTCAAACTTTAATTCTTTAGCGGCTTCTTTCATCATGAGTTTTAATTCTGATATTTTAGCATCAATTGCGTCTGGGGTGAGACTTTGATCAGTAATTTCCTTTTTCCGTCCTTTTTTGTCGGTTTTCTTCACTCCCCTGAGAACCTCGATGACGCCTCCACTGACTTTTTTGGCCACCGTCCTAGGGGTTAGTCCATGCTCCACATTGTAGGCATTTTGTTTCAGTCGGCGATCTGCTGTAAGTCGCATCGACTCTTCTATGCTTGGCGTTTTTTTGAAACCATATAAAATGACACGTCCTTCAGAATTCCTTGCGGCCCTGCCGATGGTCTGAATCAGAGAGCGAGTTGAGCGAAGAAAACCTTCCTTGTCAGCATCCAGAATACCAACCAGGGATACTTCTGGAATATCTAGGCCTTCTCTAAGCAAATTGATCCCAACCAAGATATCAAACTCTCCGAGCCTTAAATCGCGGAGAATTTCCATTCTCTCCAAAGTATCAATTTCTGAGTGGAGATACCTAATACGCATCCCCACTCCTCGATAAAATGAGGTCAGTTCTTCAGCGAGCCTTTTAGTGAGTGTTGTAATCAGAACTCGATGTCCTTGGGCGATGACCTTCTTAGCTTCAATCAACATATCGTCGACTTGATTCTTGGCATCTTTAAATTCGATGAGAGGATCTAGGAGTCCAGTTGGGCGAATAATTTGTTCGACATATTCTCCATGACATTTCTCGAGCTCATAATTTGCCGGAGTCGCAGATACAAAAAGCACTTGATCCATCTTAGATTCAAACTCAGGAAAATTTAAAGGGCGATTATCAAGGGCACTCGGTAGACGAAATCCGTAATCAACAAGAGTTTGTTTTCTCGCCCGATCTCCCTTGTACATACCACCGACTTGAGGAATCGTGACGTGGGACTCATCAACGATCAAAAGAAAATCTTTTTTAAAGTAATCGATAAGAGTTGGGGGCGGATCTCCAGGATTTCCCCCTGACATATGTCGAGAATAGTTCTCAATACCTGGGCAAAACCCCATTTCTTCTAGCATCTCAAGATCTAAAAGTGTTCGCTGTTGGAGTCTTTGAATTTCTAGAAGTTTATTTTGGGACTCTAATTCTTTCAGTCTTTCCCTTAATTCAATTTTAATTTCTCCTATGGCGCTTTTCAAACGATCCTTACCCACCACATAGTGACTTTTTGGATATATATCCACACGACTGAGAGACTGAAGGACCTTGCCTCTCAAGGGATCGACTAAGAAAATACCATCCACCACATCATCAAAGAATTCAATTCTTAGAACTTGTGATTCTTCATAGGCCGGAAAGACTTCAACAACATCGCCACGCACGCGAAAAGTCCCTCTGTGAAAATCCATATCGTTTCGCTGGTACTGAATTTCAACTAGTTTTTTCAAAAACTCATCGCGATCAAGCTTGTCCTGGGCAAAAAGCATGATCCTTTGATTGTAATACTCCTCCGGCGCACCTATTCCGTAGATACAACTTACTGAAGCGACGACAATAACATCCTCGCGGTCTAAAAGTGAGCGCGTAGCCGAGTGACGAAGTTTTTCAATCTCATCATTAATGGCAGAATCTTTTTCAATATAAGTATCTGAACCAGGAACGTAGGCTTCAGGCTGATAATAATCGTAGTAAGACACAAAATATTCGACGGCGTTATGAGGAAAAAATTCTTTAAACTCAGCGAACAGCTGAGCGGCCAAAGTTTTATTAGGGGCCAAAATCAGGGTCTTTTTGCCAATCTTCTGAATGATATTGGCCATCGAAAAGGTTTTACCTGAGCCCGTAACACCTAGCAGGGTTTGGAAAGGACTCTTCTGTGAAAAAGCATGACTAATTTTTTCAATGGCCTGAGGCTGATCTCCCATAGGTGAAAAAGCTGATTCGAGTTTGAATTGAGCTGTCATTTTATTTACTCTTGCCAAATGGCTTCGCTTGAAAGAAATTAGTTTAAAGTTTCATTCTAGGAATGTCTTATGGGTATGATGCTTCCTTGCATCAAATTAAATTATCACGCCTACAACCTCTTAGTATATCCTATTCTCTTTCATTCTTGTGCCAATAAATCTTCTCAATTTCAGGAGGACAATGATCAAGCATTTCCTGTCACTCGCTAGTTTATCCCAAATTGACCTTATTGGCCTTATAGATAGGGCCCAGTATTTTTCTCATCAACTCAAGCAACCCCATCAGATCAATCCCATTTTAACAAATAAGATCATCGTAAATGCTTTCTATGAGCCCAGCACACGAACGAGATGTTCATTTGAAATTGCAGCAAAACGTTTGGGAGCTGAAGTTATCAACTTTGTCCCAGAAAACTCAAGTGTAAAGAAGGGTGAAACAGTCTACGACACACTCAAAACGCTTGAGAGCCTAGGTGTAGAAGCGATTGTACTCAGGCATTCAGATGATCATATCGTAGAGGAGTTAAGGCCTTTATTAAAGGTACCCTTGATTAATGCTGGGGCGGGTAAGCATGAGCATCCTTCTCAAGGCCTCTTGGACCTGTTAACTCTCGTCCAAGAATTTAAAACTCTGAAAGGTTTAAAAATCGCCGTCTGTGGCGATATAAAACATTCACGAGTCGCTGGCTCACTTATGGTGGCAGCCAAAATTTTTGGAATGGAAATTCATCTCTGTGGTCCTGAATCGCTTGTTCCTACACCACAAGAAAGTCACATCATAAAATCAGATTTTGATACCGTTCTTCCAGTCGTCGATGCGGTCATGATGTTAAGAATTCAACTTGAGCGTCATGAAAATTTAGATCTTAACCCGACTACTTACCATCATCAATTCGGCATGAATCATCGGCGTCAGTTAATGATGAAAAAGAATGCCATTATCTTACATCCTGGTCCATTTAATCGAGGCGTCGAAATTTCAGATGAAATGGTTGAACATCCTCAGTCTCGAATTTTTAAACAAATGAATAATGGTGTTGCCTCACGGATGGCGATTCTTGAATGGGCCCTCAATAGGAGTTCTCTATGAAAAAGATTAAACTCGTCCTAGAGACTGGTGAAGAATACGTCGGTGAATCTGTGGGGTATGAGCTTGATAGCATCTATTCTATGGGAGAACTTGTTTTCAATACAAGTATGACAGGATATCAGGAAATTCTCTCAGATCCTTCTTACTGTGATCAAATTGTTGTGATGACTTATCCCTTGATCGGAAACTATGGCGTGAATAAAGATGATTTTGAGTCTCTCAGTCCTGCACTCAAAGGGATGGTCTTGAGAGAAAGTGCTGAAGAGGGGTCGAACTGGCGAAATGAATACTCTCTCAGAGAGTTACTGAGTCGCTTTAAGGTTCCAGCGATTGCAGGCATTGACACGAGAGAGCTAACAAAAAAAATCCGTAATCGCGGTGTCATGAAAGCTGTCCTCGTGCCAGTCAATTACCCCACCCACAATGTTCAAATCATTCTGACCAATTCTTTAGGCACAGATCAAATCCCACGCGTTTCAATTAAAACACCTATCCATTTTCCAGGAGAGGGAAAAAGAATTGTTTTGATGGATTTTGGGTATAAGAAAAATATTTTACGCTCACTTCTCAAAAGAAATTGTGATGTTGTGGTCGTACCTTGGAATACCAGTCTTGAAATGATTCAATCCTATCGTCCCCAAGGGATATTGCTTTCCAATGGACCTGGTAATCCAAAAGATATTCCAGAAGTCCTTCCAGTCATAAGAAATCTTCAACAACATTACCCTATGTTTTGTATCTGCATGGGGCATCAGTTATTTGCTTTGGCCAACGGAGCCGATACCGAAAAATTAAAATTTGGTCACCGTGGGGGAAACCATCCAGTTAAAGACCTCAGACTAGGGAAGGTTTTTATGAGCTCCCAAAATCACGGTTATGCCGTGACGACTTCTTCCGTTGCGAAATCTGAACTCGAAATTACTCAAATTAATATCAATGACTCGACAGTTGAAGGCCTGAAACATAAGACCCTGCCAGCTTTTTCTGTGCAGTATCACCCTGAAGCTTGTCCAGGACCAGAGGATACCAACTGGCTCTTTGATGATTTTTTACAAAGTATAAGGAGCTAACATGGCCAAAAATCTTAATCTCAAAAAAGTTTTAGTCATTGGCTCCGGTCCCATTGTGATTGGCCAAGCGGCAGAGTTTGACTACTCAGGCACTCAAGCGGTGAAGTCACTTATCGAAGAAGGAGTTGAAGTCGTGCTGGTGAATTCAAATCCGGCCACAATCATGACGGATAAAGAAACCGCCCATAAGGTTTATATTGAACCTCTCACGAAAGAATTTCTTTTAAAAATCATCCATAAGGAAAAACCAGATGGTCTCCTTCCTACTCTAGGTGGTCAGACGGCACTCAACTTAGCAGTAAAGCTCGAAGAAGAAGGCTACCTAAAAAAACTCGGCGTACAATTACTCGGCTGTAAAGTTGATACTATTCAAAAAGCCGAAGACAGAAAACTTTTTAAAGATCTGATGGTTCAAATTGGTGAGCCAGTGCCAGAGAGTCGAATCGTAAACTCGGTTCAAGAGTCCTTGGAGTTTGCTAACAAGATTGGCTACCCTCTTATTATTCGTCCTGCCTTCACGCTTGGTGGAACAGGTGGAGGAATTGCTCAAAACGAAGAAGAACTTGTTACCATTTCAACTTCTGGACTGGCGGCTTCTCCTATTCAGCAGTGCTTGATTGAGAGATCGATTGCTGGATTTAAAGAAGTTGAATATGAAGTTATCAGGGATTCTAAAGATAACTGCATTATTGTCTGTAATATGGAAAATATCGATCCCGTAGGTGTTCATACCGGTGATTCCATAGTGGTCGCTCCAAGCCAAACTTTGAGTGATAAAGAGTATCAACTCCTAAGAACGTCAGCTCTCAAAATCATACGCTCTCTCAAAATTGAAGGAGGTTGTAACGTTCAGTATGCGATGGATCCTCATTCTTTTCAATACTATGTGATTGAAGTGAATCCACGAGTCTCTCGCTCTTCGGCCCTCGCTTCCAAAGCGACAGGATATCCTATTGCTAAAATCGCGGCAAAAATAGCCCTTGGCTTAACGTTGGATGAAATCATTAATCCTGTGACTAAAAAAACTTACGCCTGTTTTGAGCCGGCCCTTGATTATGTGGTCGCTAAAATTCCTCGCTGGCCGTTTGATAAATTCGTAAATGCCAATCGCCGCCTAGGAACTCAAATGAAAGCCACAGGTGAAGTCATGGCCCTAGGCCGAAACTTAGAAGAGTCACTGCTTAAGGCGGTTCGCTCTCTTGAAGTCGGTCTTTATCATCTAGAACTTCCTAGTCTTAAAGGAAAATCTCATTCCGACATCGTTGAAAAAATTCTCAAACAAGATGACGAAAGACTCTTTGCCATTGCCGAAGGCATGCGCCAAGGGATGACCAGTAAAGAAATTAATAATCTCACCAAAATAGATTTTTTCTTTTTAGGGAAAATTGAAAAAATCATCGCGACAGAAAAAGTTCTTCTTCAAGAAGGAAAAATCACTTCAACGGTCTATCGCGCCAAACGCCAAGGCTTTTCAGATAAGTATCTGGCCAAACTCTTTAATGAGTCGGAAAAAGACTTTACCAGCTGGAGAATAAAGCAAGGTATCAAACCAGTCTTTAAAATGGTCGATACTTGTGCTGGTGAATTTGAATCCACGACTCCCTACTATTATTCCACCTATGAAAGTGAGGATGAGGTTCTAGAATCGTCAAAAAAGAAAGTTGTTGTCCTAGGTTCTGGTCCCATTCGAATCGGTCAAGGAATTGAATTTGACTATGCTACGGTTCATGCTATCGAAGCCATTCGTGCGATGGGGTATGAAGCCATCGTCATTAACAACAATCCAGAAACAGTTTCAACGGATTTTAATATCTCAGATCGTCTTTACTTTGAGCCACTCACCGTTGAAGACGTCATGAATGTTATTGAGCGAGAGAAACCTATTGGAGTCATAGTTCAGTTCGGTGGGCAAACAGCGATCAATTTGGCAAAACCACTCCAGGAACGTGGTGTTACAATACTCGGCACCTCGGTCGATGATATTGATCGCGCTGAAGATCGCCGTCGCTTTGAGGAACTTCTAAAAGAGCTGAAGATTGCTCAACCTTTAGGCTGTACTGTTACTTCGATTGATGAAGCTGCAGAAAAATCAGCTCATCTTGGATTTCCCGTTATCGTCCGTCCTTCTTATGTCCTTGGTGGAAGAGCGATGGAGATTGTCTATAACGAAACAGAATTAATGGATTATATGAAACGGGCCGTTCAAATCAATCCAGAACACCCTGTTCTGATTGACCGCTATATGATTGGTCGAGAGATGGAAGTGGATGCTATTTGTGACGGTGAAACTGTCTTCATTCCGGGTATAATGGAGCATATTGAAAAGGCCGGTGTTCATTCGGGAGACTCAATTGCGGTCTATCCACCACAAACCGTTTCAAAAGATATTTTAAAGCAACTTTCAGAAACAACGCTCTCGATTACCAAGGCGCTAAATATTAAGGGTCTCATTAATCTACAGTTTGTAATCTATCACGGTGAAGTTTTTGTCCTTGAAGTGAATCCGCGTTCCTCACGAACAGTCCCTTTCCTGTCTAAGGTGACAGGTGTTCCGATGGCCAAGATTGCCACGAAGGCAGTCATGGGTGAAAGCCTCATCAAGCAAGGCTATTTTCATGGGACACTTGAGCCTAAACAAGATATCGCCGTGAAGGCTCCGGTATTCTCATTTGCCAAACTCTCTGAAGTCGAGATCGCCCTCGGACCTGAAATGAAATCCACAGGGGAAGTTATGGGCAAAGACAAAGTTTTTGAGAAGGCCCTACATAAGGCCTTTGTTGCGGCAGGAGTTAATATTCCTGATTCCGGAACGATTCTTGCGACCATTAACGATATGGAAAAAGAGGAAGCTCTGAAACTCTTTAAGCGCTTTTATCAAGTGGGCTTTGATTTTCTGGCGACTGCTGGAACCGCCAAACTCCTCTCCGAGGCCGGCATTCCTGTTAAAGTCGTAGATCGTATTGGGCAATCGGATAACGATATTCTCAAGGCCATTAGATCTGGTCGAGTGAATCTTATCATTAATACCATTTCTAAAAGTCGTAACGTCGAGTCGGATGGTTTTAAAATGAGACGGACTGCAGTTGAAAGAGGGCTACTTTGTTTGACCTCTCTTGATACTACGGAAGCTCTGCTTAAAACGATTGAACGAAATACTTATGCGATGGAGCCGTTGTCATGATCCCAGCGAATAAAGTGATTGTGGCTCTCGATACAAGCGACGAAGTTAAGCTCAACACACTTTTCACTGCCCTTCACGGTAAAGACATTTGGGTCAAGGTCGGCATGGAACTCTTCTATGCTCTGGGTCCTCAGATTGTTTATAAGGCCAAAGAACAAGGTTTTCATGTTTTCCTTGATTTGAAGCTTCACGATATCCCCAACACCGTGGCCCAAGGGATTAGATCTCTCAGTCAACTTCCGATCGACATGGTGAATGTCCATGCGGCCGGTGGTCTGGAGATGATGACAAGAAGCTTGGAGGCTTTAAAATCTTTACCTAAACGCCCGCTGCTCATTGCAGTGACTCAGTTGACAAGCACCACTCAAGAACAAATGAATCGCGAGCAAAAAATCTCTGGGTCCATAGAAGAGTCCGTGCTTAACTTTGCGAAACTTGCCCATTCCGCTGGTTTAGATGGAGTTGTTTCTTCTCCTCTGGAAGTTCAAGCGATAAAAAATTTAATTGGTAAAAACTTTCTCACGGTCACGCCTGGCATTCGTCCTGGTGGGAGTGAGCTCAATGATCAAAAAAGAGTGACGACTCCGAAAGAGGCCCTTGAACTGGGCACCGATTTTATGGTCATCGGTCGCCCTATTACGGCAAGTTCTAATCCTCGTGAGGCCCTCATGAATATCTTAGAAGGAAGATAATATGAATAACGAACGCGCGATTGCTCAGATTCTTTTAAAAGAAAAAGCGGTCTTTCTCAGACCTCACGATATGTTTACCTGGACCTCAGGAATTAAATCGCCGGTTTATTGCGACAACCGTTTGCTCATTTCAACCGTCGAATCCAGAGAGAGAGTCATTCAGGCCTTCTGTGAAGCGATTCGACCTTTAAAAGTTGGGGCCATCGCAGGAACTGCGACTGCAGGCATCCCATGGGCCGCATGGATTGCCCATGAACTAAAACTGCCTATGATCTATGTCCGAAGCTCCTCCAAAGAGCACGGACGACAAAATGCCATTGAAGGGGCACTTCCAGAGGGAACGACATGCATACTGATTGAAGATCTTATCTCAACGGGTAAAAGCTCAATTGCTGCCGCCAACAAACTTCTTGAGGCAAAATTGAAAGTGACAAAAGTCATGAGCATCTTCACTTATGGTTTTTCTGAAGTTGACGCCCTTTTTAAAGCCGCTAATCTTTCTTTTATTTCACTTTCAAACTTTGATACTTTGGCCCAAGTGGCCTATGATGATAAGGTTCTAGATTCAAAAACCTTAGATGAAGTTCTTAACTGGAGAAAAGGTGTTGTGTTCCCATGAATAATTTAACTTACAAAAATAAAAGTCTACAATTCTCTCAAGCTGATATTGGAAGCATTGCTAAATATTTTAAGACTCCTTTTTTTCTTTATTCAGAAGAAATCCTCACGAGCAATTATCTCACTTTTGCTAATGGTGCTAAGGACGCAGGACTTATCAATCCCCTTGTTTGCTTTGCCTTAAAATCAAATCCCAATAAGGAGATGCTCAAAATCCTGGCCAAACTTGGCTCTGGGGCCGACATCGTTTCCGGCGGAGAGCTTAAGCGAGCTCTTGAAGCCGGTATCCCAGCTGAAAAAATTGTATTTTCAGGTGTGGGCAAAACAGAGGAAGAAATCCTTTTTGCACTTAAACAAAAAGGCAAAGGTCTTAATTCCTTCAACGTAGAATCTCTGGAAGAACTGGAACTCATCAATCTCTGTGCAAAAAAGTTAAAAAAGAAAGCACGAATTTGCTTCCGCTTAAACCCAGTAGTTCAGCCAAAAACTCATAAATATATTTCGACCGGCAATAAAACTCACAAATTTGGCCTCCTCGAAGCAGATGTTCTCTCAAGCCTGGGCAAGAGTAAATATTGGAGTCATTCTCAATTAGTGGGCCTCTCGGTTCATATTGGTAGCCAATTGCTAGACCTTAAGGCGACGAAGAAAGCCCTTCAGCGCCTTTGTGAAGTCGCCCTCAAAACTAAAGCTCCACTAGAATTCTTAGATGTCGGTGGTGGTCTAGGTGTCGATTATCATCCAGATGAAACATCTAAGCTTCCACAAATTCAGACGTATATGGAGCTTATTGCGACGACTCTCAAAAAGCACTTCTATTCTAAATCAGAACTTCAACCGAGAGTGGTGTTTGAACCTGGACGAAGAATTGTGGCCAAAGCGGGAGTTTTTGTGATGAAAGTTCTCCGCAATAAAGTCTCAGAAAATAATCATTTTGTGATTGTTGATGGTGGGATGAATGATTTCATGCGCCCATCTCTTTATGGTGCTTTTCACGATCTTATTCCCGTCAAAGAAGCAAAGGCGACTCAGCATTGCCATGTTGTGGGCCCCATTTGCGAGACCTCTGACTGCTTTGGATCAGACCGCCTTCTTCCTGAGTTAAAATCTGGTGATTTGATTATTTTAAAAGACACTGGGGCCTATGGCTACAGTATGGGATCAAATTATAATTTACGAGGAAGACCTTTAGAACT
>CANFNX010000052.1 GCA_947448495.1 Bacteriovoracaceae bacterium
AGTGGGCCCACCTTGATATCGCCGGAGTCGTAGATTCTCAATCTCACCTCCCGTATTGTTCGGGCCACGGAGCTTCAGGGCTTATCGTTCGCACTCTGACTCACCTTCTTGTGAATGCAAAGTAAGCCACATTTTAAAATCGTTCTTTTTGCGCCTGAGATTCCCGGTAATACCGGGAGTATCGGGCGCACTTGTGTTGCCCTCAATCTCGAGTTACTTCTGATTAAGCCTTACGGTTTTGAAATCGATGAAAAGGCCGTGAGACGTGCTGGTCTTGATTACTGGAAATTTGTGAAGATTCGTGAATTTGAATCCTGGGAAGATTTCCTCATCAAAGAAAAACCTGCTCGAGAGAAGCTACTCTTCTTTGAAAATAACGGCGAGAAGCTTCACTATGACGCTCCTTACTCTGAAGATTGTTATCTTTTATTTGGCGGAGAAACGAGAGGGTTTCCTTACGAAGTTGAAGATGAGTATAAATCCAACTTCTATAAACTTCCGATGTACTCTGAGCACATTCGCTCCCTGAATCTCTCCAACGTCGCGACGACTGTAGCGTATGAATGCATGAGGCACTTCGTTTGAAAAAATCCTTCTACGAAGAACTAAAACCTTTTCATCAATTTAACGACGTTACAAACGACAAAAACTACCTTCCTCTTCCAAAGGACTGGAATGTCATTATTACGGACATCAAGGGTTCCACCAAGGCGATTCAAGAAGGGAAATATAGAGAAGTGAATTTGGTAGGAGCTGCTTCAATTGTGGCCGTGAGCAAAGTTTTAAAAACATTAGATTTCCCTTTCGTTTTTGGTGGAGACGGAGCGACTTTGTTCATTTCCACCGAGAAGACACCAGCGGTTCTGGAATGCTTGGAGGATCTCAAACAACTAGCAATAAAAAACTTTGGATTAGATTTACGAGTTGGAATAGTTTCCATGAAAGAAATTCTTGAGACTGGACAGACGATTGAAGTCGCAAAGTACGAACTCACTCAAGGTCGCACGATGGCGATGATGAGAGGAAGTGGAATACTGTTGGCCGATAAACTAATCAAAGAAAATCCTACGAAATATCAACCCAACCTGACTCCTTCTGGAGAGGCCGATCTCACCGGCCTTACTTGTCGTTGGTTACCAAGAGCAAGTCAGAATGGAAAAATTTTAACACTCCTCATTCAATCCAGAGATCCCTCTCTTTCCGTATTTCAAGACATCTTTAAGCAGTTTGCTGCTATCTTTCCTGAGGGCATTGAAGACCTCAATCCTGCCAAGGCTCCCAATGGAAAATATAAATCTATCTGGGCCTGCTTAAAAGATGAGGTCAGATACCAAAAATCTATTTGGAGTTTTGGCTTTTTAAAGCGCTTATGTGAAATCATTCCCGCTTACTTTGTGTTTAACTTGAATCTTCCTATTCCCTCTACTCGCCGTTACGTCGCCTTAACGCCCAGTCACTGTGACTTCAGAAAATTTGATCAAGTGCTGAGGATGGTGATTGATTGCTCGGAATCACAGATAACAAATCTCACTCTTTATTTAGAAGAGCTTTATCAGAAAGGATTTATCTTTTATGGTCTGCATGTAGCGGATCAATCTCTCATGACTTGTTTTGTCGAAGGTTTAAATCAGGGAGAACATTTTCATTTTATTGATGCTGATAAGGGAGGATACGTGATGGCCTCGATTCAACTTAAAGACCAGATAAAAAAAGCTAGCGCTCCCAAGTAAGTGGTGTCGCCAACTCTGCTTCAAACTGCTCCAGTGTAATCACTTTTCCCATTCTCATTTTGGTCAGAATCGCCTTAATCCGAGACCTGGCAAATTTCGTGAGGCTTCTTTTAGCAAAAGAAACATAGTACCTCTTTGGACTTGGCAGTAGCATCGCGAGGAACGCTCCCTCCTTAGGGGTTAATCCCGACGGAGATTTTTGAAAGTAGTGCCGAGCCGCAGATTTAATGCCATAGATCCCTGGCCCAAACTCAATACAGTTCAAGTAAACTTCTAAAATACGGTTCTTCGTGAGTGTTTTTTCTACTTTTTGCGCCAGAATGATTTCATGAAACTTTCTCCAGAGTGTCGGATAACCTGAAAGAAAAACGTTTTTCACCATCTGCTGCGTGATGGTGCTCGCCCCTCGAAAGCGCTGCTCTTCTACCATCTCTGACAGAGCGACCTTAACTTGCTCTAGATCCACTCCCTCGTGATCATAAAATGACCAATCTTCGGAAAAAATAATCGCCCATTTTCCATAAGTTGAAATTTGATTTAAGGACACCCAGTTTTTTGGACGCTCAGATCTGATTTCAATTTCAATGTCATGATCTTTTTGAACTTTTACGTGAGGATACTGTTTGGTTAAGATCTCCACATCATGAGAAAAATACATGAAAACGCCACTCAAGAGAATGACTCCCATCAAGAGTGGGATGGCCTTCTTAAAATTGATTTTTTTCCACATACCTTTCATCGGATTCCTGCTAGAATTCAATTATAACTTATGAATACCTTTTGTAGTTACTATAATCAAAAGATCTGCTCTTCCTGTAAGCACCTTGAAGTGCCTTATGAGACTCAAATCCAGCATAAAAGTGATCAATTAACTAAACTCATTCCCCAACTGAATTCATCGATTTTGCAACAACCTGTTTTTTCTAACACGCAGGGGTTTAGAAATAAGGCGAAATTTTCAGTCACAGGAAATCTTGAGCATCCTATCATAGGCCTCACCGGTGAGACTGAACTTGATCAAGGGCGAGAAATTCTCGCCTGTCCGGTTCATCATCCAAAAATTAATGAACTCGCCAAAAGTCTTCCCGAATTTATCCAACTGACAAAACTGACCCCGTACCAAATTAAGACAAAGTCCGGTGAGCTCAAAGGGATCATCATTTATTATTCCAGCGATTCAGATGAGTTTTATCTTCGACTCGTCGTTCGCTCAAAAGAATCCATTGATCGCATTCGCAAACATGCTTCCATTCTGACAAACCGTTTTCCTGCGCTCAGTTGTTTTTCTGTGAATATTCAACCTGTGCCCCATGCGATTCTCGAGGGTGAGGAAGAAATCTTTATCTCGGCGAAGAATGCTATTCATCACCAATTGGGAAAACTGGGTCTCTCGCTACATCCTCAAGGTTTTGTGCAAACCAATCAAGCCGTTGCTCTCAGTCTTTATCAAACGGCAGCAAGCTGGATCAGAGAACTAAAACCGAAAACATTTGTTGAGCTCTTTAGTGGCCAAGGTGCATTTAGTTTTTTTATTCAAGAAGTAGTGGAACAAGCGGTAGGGATAGAAATCAATCCAGAGGCAGTAAAGCGGGCCAATGCCACCGCTCTTGAGAATGGCTGGACTCATCTACATTTTCTTGCTGCTGATGCGGCCAAGGTAAAGGATCAAGTCCAAGCGCTGAGTCCTGAGGTGTTGCTCGTGAATCCACCACGACGAGGACTGGGCGAGGCAGTGGAGCTGATGAAAGAACTAAGACCAAAGACATTTATCTACTCTAGCTGTAATGCCGAAACACTTGCCTCGGATGCCCAAAAACTAGGTAGCTTATATAAGATCAGTCGCGCCCAGATGTTCGATATGTTTCCTCATACCGAACATTTTGAAACACTTGTTCTTTTTGAGCTCATCTAGGTCGATAAAAAAGAGTCATCCGATTAAGTGCATCCAAGATAGCCTTCATATCTGACGTATTTGGGCCTTCCACATGAAGTTCTTTCTCATCATCTATCGTTGCCAGCGTTTTAGTCGTAGCATCTCGGATCACAAGATGGTGATAGTTCCCGGATACAAATTGAAGAGACTCCTCTTTTCCAAGTAAGTTCTTCCCAAGACTAAAATCATTCATTTTATTTTTACACTTCCAATCCTCTAGCATCACTGTACCTAGGACATCATAGTGAGACGTGAGTTTGGAAAAAGTTGCAGGTCTTTTACCAGGCCAGAGCATGTAAAGGGGAGTGGCCATCGCTTCAGAATGAGTGCCGGTGAGAATCACGATGGTTTGTGAGATCAACTCTTGGCGTATGAAAAGATTCATGAGGTCTTTGATCTGAGCATCTTTTTCTTGAAGACTGCCAGACTGAAGGAGGACTTGCATAAAGACAGGATTGGTAGCACCTGCTTCTTTCCTTTGCAATAGAAAGGGTTCAATTTCTGAGAGCTGACCTTCGATCTGCTCAGGCATAAAACTCTTCACAAGGCTTGTTCCTTCCGTTTTGTAGAAGCGAACATCAGCTTTAAATTTTCCTAATTGCGCCATAAAAACTGGTTGCACCTGATCTCTTAAAACAGAAGCTGAGTAAATTGGCGGCAAAGAATAAAGTAAAGAGAAGTAGCCGTCTTGAGCATCGGATCCACCTGAAAAGTGATGATCAAAACTCAGAGCATGCTGAGTATAGTGAGCTAAGCTTGGAGCTTCAGTCTTATTCCATTGCTCAGGCCAGTTCTCGACGACAATCATGAGAACATTTTTAGGAGACGTGGCAGTACATTTGAGAGGGTTTGCCGGGTAAAACATGTTGGCATACTGTTGATTTTTCGATGTCATCCCTTTTTGAATCATGTCATGTTGCTCTAACAATGATTTCGCCTTGACCGGAAAGTGGAGCGGAAAGAGATTGGCGATGCGTGTGATTTGTCCCCCACCCTCGGCAAATGAAAACATGTGGATGAGATTGCTTGTGATAAAACAGGCCACAATTAAAACGATGTACCAATTCTTAACAGGATTACTGAAACGAGCGCACATCCTGCGCCACAAACTTTCTCCACGAATCCAAAAAACAAGGAATAGAATAAAAGCGACAAATCCTAGCAAACCAAGCTTAAAAGAATTAAGACCAAAAACATCTAGAGTCTTTTGTTGCCTCAAAATATCCCATAAGAAGGAATTGGCGTGAAAATGGTAGCGACTAAAAAGATAGCTATCAAAGAAGATTCCCAAGTTCAGTGTCAGGATCAAGAGGATCGACCAGATTCTTGAAATATAATAAGTCGGAAAAATCAGAATCAACGGACAATAAGCAAAGAAATACACCAAGGTTAACATCATCCCGTAGTGGCCTATAAAGGTCATGAGATAATACATCCACCCGCTCAAGCTTTGAGGCAGGATCATACTTTGAAGATAGTTTAAAGCAATAAGACTAGTGAGGGCCCAGCCAAGACCAAAGAACATCTTGCGGCCCCAAGAAAGGGCAAAAAATTTTTTATTCATAGAGTTAGTTTAAACCAGAGTGAGAGTGACTGCCTAGGGACGAAATAAAAAAGGGCCCGAAAGGGCCCCGAGTTAAACAAGTTTAGAAGAGGTAATCCAGACCTACGCCTTGGGTAAAGTTTGAACGACGGTCAAATGTGGATTTCGCTCCAGTGTCATCCACCAAATTAAAGTCACTACGTTTATCCTGATTGAAGAAAAGCTTAACTATAAAGCTCTCCGTTAAACGATATTTAGCATTGAAAATAAATTGCGTGTCTATGTGAGACTTATGAGACGTATTTGGTCCAGAAGAATCTTTTTCTTCATATGAGCCATATCTCGTCGCTTGCGCCCCTAAAGTCATCATAAATTCCATCACCGGACGATATTGATAAAAAGCACCTAGCTTATAATTATAGGAAGATGAGAGGTCAGTGGATCTCGAATTAGACATCAAACGATAGTCACTGGCCTTGTTGTAAACCATGCCAGCAAGAAAATAGACTTCGTTGGCCTCATTCCATTTTTTACCAGCGCGAGCATTGAGCTCAAGAAAACTTCTTGGGTCTGAATAACTTGAGGTGTTGAGGTCGAGATTATTGCCATTTTTCTTTGGTGTGAGATTTCCTACTTTGCGATCTTGAACCTGAATGCCGAGAATAGCTCCAAAATCCAAGTTAAAGCCCACTTCGTCCTGATTCAAGAAGCGATAATTCGCCCCCAATTGAGGATTCTGAAGGCCATTGGTATTAAAATGATTGTTACCTAATTCTGTTCGTACATCAGCAAAATAGGCCATGCGAACAAAAGCATTTAATCTATCTGTCACAGCGTAACCAAAAGCCAGGTCAGCCAGGTAGCCGGCCACTTGGACCTTCTGAGTCCCACTACTGCGAGTGTCTTCTGAACTATCAGCAAAATTAAAAACGAGGTTCTTCTGACCCTCTTTGAGAAAATAGTTAAGATCTCCAAACTTGAGCTCTTCAGCTTGAACTGCACCAACGGTTAAAAGCGCCACGAGGGCCAATACCTTCTTCATCTATAGACTCCTTGTCGTGACCAAAATTGTACACCACACGACGAGGATTCCTAGAGCAATTTCCTGAGAACAGGGGGATTTTAGCTAACGCAGAAAATAAAAAGGCCCGGATTTCTCCGGGCCCTTGTATGACAGGATCTAAATCTTAAAGATTAGAAACGGTAAGTCATAGATACGCGAGACATAATGTTGTCAGTGCGTAGTGAACCAGTTGTTCCTGCACCACCAGCAATAATTGCTGAAGTAGCATCAGTGTTACCAATAACACCATCAACAGACATTTCGCCAAATTTCAAAGTAGCACCAGCATTTACAACTGTAGTGTTTTGAAGATTAGTTGTTGAAGCTGATTTAAGAGCAACAGTAGAATAAAGAGACTGAGAAACAGATCCACGAAGAGTCAACCAAGAAGCAGCATCGTGCTCAAGACCAACAATTAGAGGAACGTTTGTTGTAATTTGGTCTTTACCACCAGTTGAAACACCTGAGAAACCAGCATCAGCATTTAGTGTAGTTCTGTTTACTTCAAGTTTTGTGAAAAGTGTTGCTTTGTCATTCAACTTGTCTGTACGACCAGCACCAACTCTCCATAAACCGATAGAAGCGTCAGCAGAAGCTGATTTTTCTTCAGCTTTGATTGAGCGGTATTCAGCGAATACTTTATAAGCATTCAAGTTATAAGCACCACCAATTTGATAACCTTGCTTACCATTGAAATTCTTACCTGATTGCATTTCAGATTTATTCATAAGTGAAATGTTAGCGAAACCTTCTAGGTCACCAGCAATTACACCAAGGCGAGTGCGAAGAAGTTTATCGTTATTGATTGTAGCACTTTCAGTTGTGTTACCGTAAGTAAGGTTCGCACCCCATTTAACACCAGCATCACCAGCAACAAAAGCGTCAACATTGTTTTGCTCGTTAGAAGCGCCAGCAGAAGCTCTTAATAAGTTAGAAGTGTTTGAAGCATTGTTCAATTGTACGCCGTAAGAAAGGTTTCCTTGGTTAAAGAAAACACCGCCCTCAGGACGAGCTGCAGCAGCAGAATCTTGAGAATTTAAAAGACCGTTGTTTGTTGCATTACCAGTTTCGAAAGTCACAAGGTTCTTGTGGTTGTTCAACTGAGCAGCGTTAAGAAAGATGTTACGGTTATCGTTGATGTAGAACGATCCGTTTGTGTCTTCACCAAGAGCTTGTAAACGAGCTTTTGATGCAAGAGCTGGAGCGGCCATAACGGCAAGTCCAAGTCCTAGTACGATTTGCTTTTTCATGAAATCTCCTTTTTCAAAAATGACAGTAAGTCATTTATTTATTCATGTTCGGCGAAACAAAAACATAATGTTTGTTCTAAAAGTGTCACCAGTCCTGGAAAATTTGGCAACGTTTTTTTTCTGACAACGGTTTTACAAACTTCAAACGCATGGTCCTACCATTAACAAAATTTTGACGTTATTTGCCCCGATTGAAATAAAAAAGCCACCTTACGGTGGCCTTGAAAAAAAATATTTTTTTATTTGTTAGAAGAGAATATCAAACTTTAAAAAGTTAAATCTTAGGTCACGTGAGCTGGTAAAATAATCATCACGAATTGTGCCCCCATATCTTTTCCAGATGAAGGCAACGGTAGGGGCATATGAAATGTTTGCAGACGAATAAGAGCCCAAATCCCAGCGTTTCCCGCCTTCAAAGTTCAAAGAGAAGTTAAAGCCAGACTTATCTGTGCCACTTTGAAGCTCCATTGTTTGTCTTTCAATGCCCAACATGGCCCCAGCAAAAATCGAGTTTTTAATGTTATCGGCCTGGAAGTTATAAAGAACCCCACCAGCAGCTCCGAAGGTTGAATTTAAAGTGTCACCATAGCGGTTGTAATCAATCGACTCGCGATTCCAGTAAGCCTGGGCCTTCCACATAAGCCCTACGTACTCTGGGAGGTTTTGAGCGTAGTTAAGATTGAATTTGAAAGTCGTGGTATCACGATTGTTTGAAGATCTCTTCGCTTCATCGTGCTTGAAAGAAAGCCCACCAGCATAAGAATAATCAAAAGCATCAATGGAAACGATTTTCGTTTGAGCTGATGCGATAACAGGCAATAAAGAAACAAGTAGAACGAGGATCAATTTCATAGGATCTCCTTGCATATGATAAATGTTTTCAGAATTTTATTAACTTAAAAGAGTTCTAGCTAGGAATTTCTCATGAACAAACTGAGGTTTCATGGCCGCAGACTGGCCCAAGAAATTAAGTGTCGGATAGTCAAAATGGATCTGCTCTATGAGATTGTCTTTTACGTGAGAAACAAACATCTCTTCATCAAAGCGGATATATTCTTTATGAATGTTATTTTCAAAATCAGGAAAAACACGCTCAAGCACACGTTTCATCAGCTTAATTTTAGTCGCTAAATCTTCCGATTGTGGCTCTTCCTCATGAATCAGAAACAAACCATGACAAAGAGGTCCTTCAGAAGAATTTTCAAATTCAATGATGAAGTGTCCCCATTCATGAGTCATGCTCTGAGGAATGAAAACAGTACGCTCTTCGTGGTGGAGCTCTTTTTTCATCTTCCACGTAATCGACAACGCAGCCTGTGTCGTAACAGACGAGCAAAAATCAATCATATCAGGGGTCATGCTGTCTTTATTCTTAAGTAAGCTTAGGAATTTCTTAGGTGTAAAAGCCGAATAAAGCGACTCGCAAGACATCTTTTTATAGTCTTTAAACGTAATCAACCACTCACCTTTTTCAACTAGATCTTTGCTTTGAGTTTTCTCGATGCCTTCAACAATTCGAATGTCGATGTGGGCAGCAATAATCTCGTCCAGATTTTGCCAATCTTCAGCTGTAAAAAGCGAAGAAATATCTAAGTGGTAACCTTTGGTCAAAAAGAAGTCCTCGCCTGCCAAAAGATCCATCGACTTGGCACGTCCACCAAAGTCATGAAACTTTCCATCTTTATAAAACTGGGGACTGTTTTTTTGAGGCAAAATCTTGGCGTCAAAATGGGTCTTATAAATCTCAGTGACAACGTCTTCAGAGCGAAGCTGAGAAGCACCATACTGATAAGTTTCTAAAAGAAGTTTTTTATTTAGAACACGAGGTGAAATAAGTTTGATGGATTCAGCAGAGTGCTGCTTGCGCAATTCAAGCAGTTTTAAAACTGAGGACAGATCAGCTCCCAAAATTAAGTGGGCCGCAAAGCTCACCTGTGTTTGTTCCTGAAAACCTTTCTTCTGGTCTTTAAAATGCTTCAATAATCCAAAACTCATAGCAAAATCATAAAATAAAAAACCCACTCTTGCGAGTGGGTTTTTGAGAAATTTTATCAAGTTTTTTGTTTAGGCCGATTATCTAATCGCTAACTTATCACCCGGTAGAATCTGGCGACGCTTACAAATATGGGCGTTGGTGCGAATAATCGTGCTCATAGGAACACCCGTTCTTTGCGCCACTCTCCACAAAGTATCCCCTTTTCTCACAGTATAATAGATAGAAGGATTCTTCACTTTCTTGCCTTTTTTCATGTAGGCACTAATCATACGTCCATGACCACGCTTACTATAACGGGCCACTTTCTTTTGCTTAGATGATTTCTCATAAATATCAGCATACATGCTGGCCTGAAGAGAATGATCTTCACGGAATGGAAGAAGAACAACCGTCTTCGTATCTAAATGGTTTTCAGAAAGATCCGGATTCAAATCCGCTAAAACGTTCACAGGCACTTTGAATTTCTTTGAAATTTGAGTCAAAGAAGAATCATGGGGAGTGACATAAGTCTTAAAGTTGTCTGCAACCACTGTATCTTTATCTTTATACTCATCCCATGCATCTTTTGCTCCCACTGGAACTCTTAGTGGATAAGTCTCCATATAAGGAGGAGTCTGCCAACGGACGATCTCTGGGTTGTAGCGTTTGATTTCTTCAAAATCGAGCTCAAGAACTTCTGAAACTTCATAAAGATCAGAGTTACCTTTAATCATGATTTCTTCGTAATCAAGTGCTTTTTCAAATTCAATTTCATGAAAACCGAATACATCCAGGTTTTTTCCAATAATGGCGAGGGCCATGATTTTTGGAACATAGTTTTTAGTTTCAGGACGCAGGTATCTTCCTTGGGAAATTCTCCAGAAATCATGAGAATGATACATACGAGTCGCGCGACCAATTTTTCCTTCTCCTGCATTGTACCCAGCAGCAGCAAGCTCCCAAGATCCAAACAAATTATGGAGCGTCTTTAGGTAGTTGGCAGCAGCGATGGAAGCTTTAAGCGGATCACGTCTTTCATCCACATACCAATCGATGTTTAAACCAAACTTTCTTCCGGTGTAAGGCATGAATTGCCAAGGACCCACAGCTTTGGCCCACGAACGAGCATGGTTCTGAAATCCAGATTCGGCCATCGCCAAATAGATAAGATCGCGTGGGAGACCGTTATCGGCCATGATTTTTGAAAGAACGGGCGCATATCGACCAGCACGGTTAGTGTAATTCACAAAATGTCTGCGACCTTTACCTGTGAAAAACTTGACCCACATAGCGACTTGTTTATTCCAAGTCACAGGAATATCAAATTTTGTATTTCTCAGTCCTAATTCATCAACCGCTTCTTTATCTAATTCATACACTTCAGTGTTCTGAGAAAAAGTTTTAGGATGCGAGCTTCCATGGATACAGCCCTTACAATTAGGGAGATCTTTTTCAATGAGATGTTCTTGAACGCGGTAATACTCAGCTTGTTCAGCAATAGTAGGATTATAAGTCTTTTTATAGGAACGTTTCTTGCCAATGGCACAGGAACTTAAAAAGAGGGCAAGGATAAGAGGCGTCAGTGCCAGTTTTGTCATCATCATAACGTCCTTAAGCATACAGGAAGTAAGAAGGATACTTCCCTACTATAAAAGCATAAACGATTCATGTTTCCATTCAAGATAGGGGCAATTTTTGATGTCCCTACAACCTAGTCAGTTTCTGGATTCAAGAACTTAAAGACAGTTTCCCCTCGGACCAAGTGCGTCTTTACGGCCCCGCAAAGAAAGCAAAACAGTCAACTTTGAGATTATGGTAAAATGTCTTTATGTTTAAACTCCTGATTATTTTGCCATGCCTCTTTATGATGTTTCAACCTTTAAACGCAAAAGTTGAAGCACCAAATTACGATTTTAGTCTTGAGACCCTGGCAGATTTTTTTCCTGAGAAGAAAATAGAAGATTTAGAAAAAAAATATTCTAAGCCTGAACTCATGAGTAAATCGGGCGCGATCGAAACGCAGAAATTTTATGTCGCTCAAATTCGCTACAAGTTTCCCGTGATCGTTCAGTCAAAAGATGGTGTGGTGTTAGATTTTTTTGCTAAACTTCCCAGCTATTTTTTGCATGATGTGTTCTTTCAGTCTTTGGTGAATCGCTTAGGTAAACAAAATACCTATAAAAAAGTGGGAGAAGAAGCCGTCTATGCATGGGAGAAAGATGGCCTCAAGCATGTCTACTCTGGGGCCTGCACTATTACCTGTTTTCCGATTTTTTATTCCGTCTCTCCGACAGATAAAAAACCGGGCTTTAAACCACTGATGGAAATTTTAAAAGAAGCTGCTAAAAAACCTTAGCGAGGGATTAAGGGATTTTTTATCGCTAATTTTTTTGCGTACCAGAGCATAATGAAAGCCGCGATAATCATCGCAAAACAAAGAATCTGTCCCATCGTAAATGAGCCAAAAAAGAATCCCAACTGAGTATCAGGCTCACGAAAGAATTCCACAATAAAACGAAACACTCCGTAACACAAAAGAAACGCAGCACTGGCAACACCATAAAAGCGCTCGCACTTATGAACAGCAAAAAGGATAAAGAAAAGAACGATCCCTTCTAAAATTCCCTCATAAAGCTGAGAAGGATGGCGAGCAAATGGACCGCCATCTGGAAAGACCACACCTAACCAAGAATCAGTGACTCGTCCATAAAGTTCACCGTTGATAAAATTACCTAGTCTTCCAAACAAAAGACCAGGTGTCCCGGCGACGGCCATACAGTCACTGATCTGAAAGAAATGAAGATTATGTTTTTTAGCAAAAAGCCAAGTGGCGACACACATCCCAACAACCGCGCCATGAAAACTCAGGCCACCTTTCCAAACAGCAAAAATATCCATCAGGTTTTGAGAGTAATACGCCCAGTTATAAAAAATGATATAAAAAGATCGCGCTCCGACAAACATCCCACCAATAATCCAGGTAATGTAACTATCGATGCTTTCTTTAGGCAGTGGCCAAAACTTTTTAGTCGCAAGATATTTCAGAATCTGTCCACCAACGAGAAAACCGAGAACATACATGGCGCCATACCAGCGCACTTGCAAAGGGCCTAAAGAAAAAATAACGGGATCGATCCATGCTTGATTCATAGTCTTAAGCTTAGCGGACTGAACAGGTGAAGACAACTAGAGATTAAGGGAGGTTTCCGTATGCCCATAGGTGGCCACCGCATTTGCGCTCAACTCTAAGATGGAGCGTTTCATGGCCGATGAAATGCCTTGAAAGCTAAGCAGGCATGTGCTGACACTTAAAAAACTGATAATTTCTTCTCTTCCAAAGATTCCACCGTGGGTGGCGTCTTTATCTTTTCTTATAAATTTCAATTGAGATTTTATTTTAGTTTCGCCACCATTAGAAAATAACATTTTTTTATTCCAATCGATAAAAACCGCTTCACCAAATGATGAGGCTTGTTTCATGATCACCACGGAATCATCTTTCACCGTTCCCCAGTAACTTAAAATACCTTGATCGGCCAACGCCAGAGCAATGAAACGCACAAGAATAATTCGCATGCCAATCATCTGATCAGTCTGAGAAATTTCTGAGTGAAGGGCCAGATCCCATAAAGGTTTATTAGTAGGTGCCGCCATAATACCTACTTTCCGGTAAGTGTAGACAGGAGTTCCTGCTTGGAAAGATAAGCTCTCAGACCCATACTTATCCATCAGGTCTGAGCCGTTGATTTGTTGATTTAAGCGAGCACTGGCAAATTGGACGGTTAAAACCCTCGTAGCAGTGCGATCGAGAGAAATTTTTTTTGCATCTTTTTCATGGATTTCACTAAAACCTAATTCGGTTAATAGATGTTGAAACTTCGCATTCAAATCCTCTTGGCGAAAACGCAAATAGAGTGGGTAATCAAAGGATTTGCGAAATTGAAAGTAGGTCCATTTGGTCGTTGGTTGCATAGTGAGCTCCTGGGAGTCTTTTCGGAAGAAAAGTCCCAGAAGATGAGAAAGAGAAAATTAGTTGATTAATCTACTTGCACGTTGGGGAGAATTTCGCCACTTGGGGCGAGTCCCATAAGATACTCAATCGTTGGCCGAATGTTTTGATGTCCAGCTTTTTGCCGAGACTGGCCAACTGGCTTCACTCCCCGCCCGTGAGCAAAAAGAAAAACATGTTTTTCTGAATCTGGTGTATAGGCATGCCCAATCCAAAGTGGTCCCTTACCGCGAGAGTGGTCCGTAGTCACAATCAAGGTCGTCTGAGAGCCGTATGTTCCTAAACCTTTGAGTGTCTGAATCACCTGATCGATGTAGTCATCATAAGTACGAAGGGAGTTCACATAACCTGGATAATCTTTAGCATGACCATACTCATCTGAATCAACTAATGAGATATAGAGCAATCGAGGACAATGCTTTTTGAGATACTCCATCCCCAGTTCAAAAGTATACTTATCTTTGCGAGACTCTTTCCAGGATGGCAAATCAAGTAAAGCTTTTTGTTGTAAACTCACCATCGATGCATCGGCTCTTTCATCGTTGAAAATATCAGGAAAAATCCCGTGAGTAATTTGATCTTTGTTCATCGCGACTGCAGAAGAAAGCCCTTCCCAAGATGCAAAAGCTGCCACCTCTTTTTTCTCAAGGCCCATCGATCGCTTGACGTGCTCAAGCACAGTTTCTTGTTGGACAGGCGGACAGTGATTATCTTTACAGGCCGTGGCCCGGCCCAACATTAAAGCTTGATACGAAGGAAGACTGACCGCTACGGAACTGGCAATTTTATAATTTTTGTGAGCACCTAAAACCATTCCGTCTTGAGCGTGGTTAGACCATAATTTTTTAAAAATTCTTCCTTGATCCCTTAGCTTAAGTTCAAGGCCATGAGAGAGGGCCGTGCCATGAAAGAATTCATAACTTCTCACCCCATCTAAAGTCAGAAGAATCACATTGGGTCCCCTGGATTCACAGCTTTGGGCCAAAAGGGGATAAGACAGAACGCTTGCGAGAATTATAAAAAGTGATTTCATCATAGCTTTTAATAAGCAAGCAGAACGCCAAAGGCGAATGTGGAAAATCAAAGATTTGTTTGGCCCGTGGTGACTAGGCCGAGAGTATACTGTCTAACTTTTTGACAGTGTGAAATCTAGGACATGGGTCCAGGATTTTTTAAATGAGCTATGGTAAAACAAACTCATGGAAACTCTTTGCCCAGATCGCCTCAAATTCAATCATGAAAAACAAGACGCCCTAGCGAAGCTTGATCAATTGTCGCTTTCACAGGAAAAAAAATCTTACTTTTTGCATCAACTCAGCTCTTCCCAAACTCCCTCAGCTCTTTCAGAGCTTACAGAGGAACTCAGAAAACACACTGCAGCTCCAAAACTTAAGCTTCTCACTCAACTCCAATAGACTCAGTTCCTGACTAAAACACATCACGGCCAGTCCTTGGTTGATGAAATTTCACCTTAGGGTAGAATGAATCTATCCATTCACTGACAGTCACTGAAAGAAGAATCTATGCTCACAAACGAAAATTCGTATCTGTTTAAATTCGCCTGGAGAAGTATACAGAAAAATGCCGGCCGAAGTTTTTTTATAGGACTTTCCGTTTCACTCGCTGTTTTTATTGCCGTTTGGGTCGTCGCTTTTTTTGATGGTCTTAATCATCAAATTGAAAAAGCTGTGGTGAATACCAACATGGGATATTTTCAGCTTCAGGAGAAAAACTTTGAGCGATCGACAGACTCCTCTACTCCTCTGGCCTATGATAAATTTTCTTCCTTATTAAAAACCCCCTACATAAAGGGAGTTTCTCCTGAGTTAGTTCTCGATGGAAATATCTCCACTCCAGAGGGTGCCGCAGGCCTAACCGTGGTGGGGATTGAACCGGGATTACATGCAGGTTTTTTACCTCTCCATAAGAAGATGAAAGAAGGTGAATTCCTCTCCAATCAAGATGATGAGGCCATCGTTATCGGCCAAGAATTGGCCAATGTTTTTAAGTTTAAGCCTCAAGACCAACTCATTCTCAATTATCAAGACGTTAATGGGGAACTCAGATCAGAAATTTTAAAAATTAAAGGCATCTACCACTTCAGTAGCAAAGTTTTTGAGAAACGCTTTGTTTATCTCAATCAAAGAACTTGGCAAAAACTTTTTTTTAATGAAGATAGACATCAAATTCTATTTAATCGCCTCGCCTTAATGACAAAAAACCTTGGAGTGAGTGATCAAATCCAAAAACTCACCACGAATACAGAATTAAAATTTAAAACTTGGAAAAACCTTAATCCTGAAATGGCGGTGGTTTTAGAATTTCATGATGGAATGATCAATTTCTTTTTTATCATCATTGGGATCACAATCATTATGACGATCCTGACACCGGTGCAAATGCTTTGGCAGGAACGCTTGAAAGAGATTCGAATGCTAAATATTCTCGGAGTGTCTAGTAAGAAATTTTGGAAGATTGGATTCTTTGAAGTCCTACAAATGATCTTTTTATCGGGCATGGGCTCCTCACTCCTGCTGATTGTTATTATTGGGATCCAGTCAAAAACGGGCATTGATTTTCGATTTCTCAATGATGGGGTTTCCATCGAGCGCGCGGGGATAAAACTTCCTGGAGTCATTTACCCACAGCTGACTGTACATCAAATTTTAGTCACTTTTAGTTTTATCATTCTGGTCTTAAGTGTCAGTTATTTTTGGTCCATTCATAGGACGTTAAAAAAGCTGGAGGTGGCAGCATGAAAGGATTTGGTTACCTGCTGAAATTTAGCTATCGCAACCTCTTTCGCGTCCCTAAACGAACTCTCATCATGATTCTCAGTTTGAGTTTTGGTTGTGGATTTATCGTTTGGGATCTGAACTTTGCAAACTCTGGCTCAAAAGAAATAATGAAGAGTTTTCTCACTCAGTATGCCGGCCTCTATCACATCACTCATCCTGATTACTATGATGCTAAAAACAAAAAGCACTTTAATCCCTTTAAAACTATGAGTGATGAAGATATCGCTGATAAATCCCTCATCACGAAATCCACCAAAAGGGCAGTCGCTCCCGTATTTGTTTCAGGGGAGAAGAAAACTTTAGGAGTCCTTTTAACAGGCCTTGAAGTGCTCAAGGAAAAACAACTCTCGACCCTTTACAAGGCGGTTACTGTTGGTCGTTTTTTAGAACCTCAAAACCAGCGTGAAATCATTTTAGGTAAAAAATTTGCTGAGAGAATTGAGGCCAAGGTTGGGGATGAAGTAGCGATTGTTGGACAGGCCTTAGATGGGTCGGTGGCCAATGACCTCTACACTGTCGTTGGTCTTTTGGATTTTGGTGGAGGTGATCTTGAAGAATCACTGGCCTTTACTCAATTCAATTCCGCCCAAGAATTACTAAGTATGCCAAGCGAGCGCTATCACCAAAGAGTTAGTTTTGACGTGGAAGCAGAAGAACTTCCAGTACTCAAAAATCTGGGAGTCTCAAAATGGGATGAACTGATTCCAGAGATTGGTGTCTCAGTTCGATTCATAGATGATATTACTTGGTTTGCTTGTATTATCATTGTACTGGTTGTGAGCATGGGTCTTTCAAATACATTGATGATTACTTTCTTTGAAAGAGAACAGGAGTTTAATTGTCTAAATATTATTGGGGCCAAAACGAAATGGATCACGATCTCTCTCATGATCGAGGTTTTCATCATGGGAACAGTGGCAATTTTGCTGGGACTCATTTTTGGTCTTCTTGCTACAACCTATTTCCATTACCATGCTATCAATCTTGAACTTTTCACAGGCGGAAAACCTATCATCATGGGGGGCATGACGATTGTTCCTTTAGTCAAAATTTATGCTCAGGCACGCTATTTCTGGCAAGTCCCGTTGATGATTTATGCTTTCCTCTCACTCACAATGATTTACCCTCTCGTCCGCGTTATTCGCAGGAGCCAAAATGCAATTTGAACTTAATCATGTTAATAAAATTTATGTTAGCTCTGAGGAAAACAAAGTTTTCGGGGCCAAGGATGTCAATATCAATATCCATGAGGGAGATTTTCTTGCTCTCGTAGGCCCCTCAGGTTCAGGAAAAACCACCATTTTGAATCTTATTGCTGGTCTCATCATTCCCACCAGCGGTCACCTTAAGCATGGCGGTAAGGATATTACATCGATGTCTCTTGAAGAGCGGACTCAGCACAGATTAGATTATATGGGATTTGTCTTTCAAGACTATCAACTCTTACCCATCCTCACTGCCTGGGAGAATGTGGAGTTTCCACTCCAACTTAAAGGCTTTAGCAAAAAAGAAATTCATGAAAGAGTCGATTGGGCGCTGGCGCAAGTTGGACTTGAGAAAATGGGTAATCGTTTCCCTAAGCAACTCTCTGGTGGTCAGCAACAGCGCGTCTCAATTGCCCGGGCCATTGCCGGCAGACCCCAGCTCATATTGGCCGATGAACCAACGGCTAACTTAGATTCAAAAACGGCCCAGGAGATTATCGAGCTCTTTTTGCGTCTTAATAGAGAGTTTAAACTCACATTCGTATTCTCCACCCATGATCAACGCCTTATTGATCAAGTGAGAACAGTCCTGTACATAAAAGATGGTCAAATCAGTGAAGCAAGGAAAAATAATGTTTAAGCAATTATTTAGAAAAGATGTTTTCTTATGTGTCGCTCTTGGCGCCAATGCCAACAATGCTAATGAATGGGCAAAATATGCTGAGAAACAAATGCGTGGCGATCATTCACAGGCCCAAATCGTCATGACGATTGAAACTCCTAACTGGCAAAGAACTTTAGAAATCGATTCAGACGTGGAAGGAAAAAAACTCGCTTTAAGTACCATCACGTCCCCTGCCAAGGAGAAAGGAATTCGAACACTTCGTATTGAAAACAATATGTGGAACTATTTTCCAAAACTAAAAAGGAAAGTGGCCGTCTCTTCTTCAATGCTTCTGGCTAGCTGGATGGGGTCAGATTTTACCAATGATGATATATTGAAAGCCTCATCTATGGCCGATGATTATCAACACACATTTTTACCGAATCAAAAAGTGGAAGGAACAGATTATCGCGTAATTGAAAACAAGGCCAAAACGAATGCGAAAGTTATGTGGCCTAAAATTGTGACCTATGCTTCAACCCAAGATTGCCTCCCTCGACGTTATCACTACTTTGATAAAGAAAATAAACTCAAGCGCGTTCTGACTCTAGACAATGTAAAAATCTTTGATGGGCATAAGCTCCCAACTCACTGGGTGATGCAACCACAAGACGATAAAA
>CANFNX010000053.1 GCA_947448495.1 Bacteriovoracaceae bacterium
GGGCCTCTTTGACAAAATCAAAGGCGTCTACACAAATCCCTTCATGTTTTTCTTTGGCAAGCCCATTGATCTCCCAGTTCACTTCTGAGGCCTTAATGGCGTGAGGAGCGATATCGACCGTGGTGACTTTTGAAGCCCCACCAAGACCCGCATACACGGAGAAGCCTCCGGTATAACCGAAAAGATTAAGCAGGGTTTTATCTCGAGAGACATTTTGCATGAAACGGCGATTTTCTCTTTGATCAAGAAAAAAGCCTGTCTTGGCAGCATCAATAATGTTCGTTCTGAATTTTACCCCATGCTCAAGAAATTCGAGGTTGGCCAGATGCTCACATTCTCCCGCGAGAATGAGTCCTTTTTCCTCTTCTTTGTTTTTGCGTTTAAAATAAACGCATTTGACGGGAATTAAACTTTGCTCCATGAAAAAATCAGCAATGGTTTCTTTTTTCCAGAACGCTTCTGCCGCCACTCCATCAAGTTTTAGCACCACCACACCATCATAATAATCGGCGACAATTCCGGGCAACTCATCACCCTCACCATTGAAGACGCGAAAACATTTATTGTCTTGAGTGATCAGATGCTTTTTATTTTCAATCGCCCGCTTAAAACGAGCGACACATTCAAAATCGGAAAATTTTTTATCCCCGACGGTGAGCAATCTAAAAGCAAGGTTGATGCTCGGTGAGTAGTAGCCGTGGGCGAGGACTTCCCCTCTGTGACTCATGAGAAGCGAGTAGGCTCCTTCAGGGGCCTTTATTTTTTCTACGGCATCTGAAAAAATCCAGGGATTGCCTCGTTTGAGATGCTTGGCCAGATCACGGATGAGCTTGAGGCGCTGGGGCTTTTCATAAGAAAAATATTTCATGCGTTTGCGCCTTTTAAAAACCATGTGACTTCATGCTTATTATGATGAAGATGTACAATATGAGAGCCTGGAATCTCTAAAAATTTGAGAGTCTCTTCCCAGTCCGTTTCCGCTTGATACTTTATGGTACAAACAAAATTTTTCACTTTCCCAGAGTCCTTAAATCGCTTCACAAGATTTAAGAGACGCTCTGGATAGCAGATGATATCTGAGCAGAACCAGTCAATCTCTCCAAAGTCATTGGGGTCAAGACCAAAGGCACTTTCTTGCTTAAAACTGATCTGTCCTAAATCCATAATCCGTTTTTCGATGGGTGCTTTATCGACACTTATGGTGTGATCAAAATTGAGAGTGCGCAAAACCCAAGTCCATCCTCCGGGGCAAGAGCCCACGTCAATAGATGTCCCGCCCTGGATGGCTTCCGGAGCATAGACCGTAAAAAACTCCCACAGTTTCAAATAGGCCCGTGACGGCGGCATGACTTTGTCTTCTTGAAAGGTCATTTCTCCCAAAGCAAAAGGTGAGGACGTTTTAACTGAGGCGAGGATTTGATCGGCCTCTAAAAGGGTCCAAAAACCCATGGGGGCCGACGGAAGGGGATGCCTGAAGGGAATCGGTTTGCTGTGAATTTTTGGGAGCTCGTCTTGAATCAATTGGGCCCGACGGTGGTTACCCACAGTGAAGAGTCCCCAGTTTCTACCCAGGGCCTTAAGCTTTTTGGCGCCATCATTGATGGAGCTGATAGGAATGATGTCGAGATTCCAGGCCGTCATTTGCGCCCAGATCATGGCCGGATGATCTCCTTCCACAAGATAAAGGCGCTCACGCTTCTGAGCGATTTTGAGCCCTTTCACCTCGAACTCTTTTTCCAGCTCGTGCTCGAACTTATGAATGGCCAAATAGCCTGTATAAATTGACATGCTTCTCTATACACTAAAAGCGGACCGTGTTAAAAGCCCCTTATGATACATACGAAAAAAAACCAGGAAATGAAGGTCTACGGTCGCCATGCGGCCTTAACTCTCTTTAAAAACCGCCCAGAGGATGTGATCCGCGCTTACGTAACAAGAGATGGAGTCTTTGAGTTCAGAGACCTTATCCGGCATTGTGTGGACAATAAGCTCGCCTATCATGTGGTGGAGAAAGAAGAGCTCGATAAGCTTTCAAAAGCGACTCACCATGAAGACATTCTCCTCGTGGTTCGCACCAAGAAGCTGCCGGCGATTAAGGATCTGCTTTCGACGAAGGGGAGATCACTCATCCTGGCGCTAGAAGAAGTGGAAAATCCCCATAATCTCGGTGCCATCATGCGCTCAGCGGCCCATTTTGGTGTCACAGGTATTTTGTATGAAGCGAAAGTTCCTGTCGCCCTCACATCTTCAGCTGTCAGAACGGCCGAAGGGGGAGCAGAGAGTGTACCGGCGATTCATCACGCGAATTGGAATGAAGTTTTAGAACTGGCCAAGATGAAGGGCTACAAAATTTTTGCCACCTCAGGACATGAGGGTCAGTCTCTTTTCAAGACCACTTTTCCAGAGAAAACTCTGATCTTTCTCGGCGCCGAGGGACCGGGTCTTTCAGATAAATTGCTCAAAAACATAAAAGAGCACCTTTTAATTCCTGGAACTGGGGCAGTCGAGAGCTTGAATGTTTCAAATGCTTCAGCGGTCTTACTTGCTGAATGGTATCGACAAGGTCTTTAGTTCATCCCCATTTGCAGAATCATCTGAGTGAGCTGATCTTGGGCCACATCTTGTCCAGAGGCCTTAAGTCGCTCCATACTCAGTTTGATCATGGAGTTGGCCTTCGGTAAGTCTCCTCCGGCCTTGCCGAGAGCAAAGGCGTGAATTTTTGCAAAAGAAAAGATAGCACCAGAAAAATCCATGATGTAGTTAAGTCGCAAGCTCCTATAATCCGCATAATGTTGAGAACTGTTTGCATCAAGATAAAAGTGCGTCCCAAGTCCACGTCTCGCTACTGAGAGCTCGTCATAAAAGGCTTTTTCTTGTCGACTTCGGTAGAGATTATAAGAACCAGAGATTGCTCCCTTAGTCATCGCTCCCACTGTGAGAAGTAATGCCACTCCCTCAGGTGCACCGACACCAGAAACAGTGAGAGCAAGACCGACGATGGTTCCTCCCCAAGAGACAATAGTGTCAATTCGTTTGCGTCTTTTGACATCAGAATCGAGAGTCAAAATACTTTTTACTGTGTGCTTGAACCCTTGAGGGAAAGTCATGAGCGCCTCAGAGGTTGACGCCACATTCGTCTGGGTAAAGTATTCCAACGTCTCATCGATTTCTTTCATGGAGTGAGTGGAGCTTTTAATTTTTTGATTCACCTGCGCGATATATTGTTCTACGTTGCGGGCCGCCTCAGCGATGGCAAGAATGACAGAGGCGTTATCGAGTTTGCTGCTGTCAGGGCGACAACCGAGTGCTGTATCGTAAGGGTGATGATCAGAGCTCAGTCGAGTTAGGCTACGGGTGAGAAAAAGAACACCGAGCTCATGTTCGGCCACCACTTTTTGAACTGCTGTCAAATTCATCAGTCTCATTCTGTTAATAATGGGAGTTTGATCGACTCGCGTGTTGTCTTGTACGGCGACTTGAGAGTCCCGTAACCAAAGATCACGTTCTGTTTTTTTCTCTTCTGGTTCAGGGAATTGATAAAAATTATGTCTTAAGTCTGTGCAAAAAGTCGTCACAATGTCATCACTGCCTCGGTACTGACGGTGCATCGTACTTTTGCTTTTTTTGATGAAATCTATCGCACCGTTGGTGTACTCATCTTTCTCAGTTACGCTACAACCTTCACAGTACATCTCAACAAACTTTGAGACTTTTTGCTCTGTCTCAGACAAAGAGTATACACCTGTTAAGTAGTTCACACTCCCAATCGTCTTCGCTCCATTGGCAACAGCTCTTAAATAAATGCGATGATTGAGTTGAATTTTTTCGGCCATCGTTTGGTAGGTTGGACGTTTGTTTTCACCCGCCTGTCTGAGAAAAGTTGCAAGTGATGGATTGCCAGAACTCGCATTAGTTTCCTTCGGAAATAACTTTTCGAAAGGAATGTGAGCTTCGATTTGTAAAAGATCTTGGGTTTTGTCACTAACCACAAAGTAGGGTGCTTTTCCGACACCGGTGATCTCGCTCCAGCGTGAATAGCTTTTTCCTTCTTTAATGAGGCTAAAGCTTCCCAGATTAATAAGCATGGATTGATAAAGATTTTCTCCATAACTTGTGATTTTTTTTTCTTTCGACTGCTTCATCCATTCTGCCGTATAGGCTTCTTGATGCAGAGTCGTATAAAACTCAGTAAGCACGTTCTTCCAAGCCTCTTGGGCCAGGAGTGTTTTATCGAGAGGCGTTTGTAATAATAGACCAGGAGAAACGTTAAGCTCTTTGGCGTAAAGTGCTCGCAGATGTTTGTGTGTAAACTGTAGATAATTGAGACGTGATGAACTCGTAATGATCGGGTCTCGGGAGTCTTGCATCAGATCTTTAAGAGATTCAAGAGTCGGCGGAAGCGTTTTGGCCCATAGACCATGGGAGACCAGCAAATGAATAGTAATGGCGACAATAAACCGCATGAGGACTTATCGGCGCCTGATAGTATTTCTTGAGTAAAAAAGTCGACTAGTAGCTTTTGGACGCTACAAAAATACCCGCAGGCAAAATTCGCTCGTCATTCTGGTGTTTTACACCTAGCTCGCCAGCTTTAACTTCTTTCCAACGACGGTCATGAACGATGTTACGAAGGGCCTCTGGTTGAACACCATGAGTGTGACTGGAAAGAAAAAGGAAACTGTTATCTTTGTTGAGAACAGAAATCATAAGTTCCGCTAGAACGTGGATGCTTTTTTCAAAATCCCAAACTTCCTTCTTAGCGCCATGGCCCCAACTAGGAGGATCTGCGAGAATTCCATCGTAGGTGAATTTCTTTTTGAACGAGTGCTTTAAGAATTCTTGAGCATCTTCATGCACCCAGCGCACACTCGTCGCTGGCAGCTTACTCAGAGTGAGATTTTCTTTGCCCCAGTCTAAGATTCCTTTAGAACTATCCACATGAAAAACTTCCGCTCCAGCAGCGGCCATCACAATACTAGCGCATCCGGTGTAGCCAAAAAGATTAATCACCTTGGGAGCGCGACCGAGTTTTTCTTTGAGAGTTTTGACTTCGTTGTAGAGCCAAATCCAAACAGGAATCTGCTCAAAGAAAACGCCACAGTGACCAAAAGTCGTGAACTTCAATCTGAAGATCAATTTTCTGCCATCAATTTCAAAAGGCAGTGTGAGATTAGGATTAGGCTCTTTTTGATGTTCCCATTTCCCACCACCATCTTTGGTGCGAAGACAATTAGAGGTTGCCTGGTTCCAGGCCCCATTATCTAAGCGTGGCTTCCAGATAGCCTGAGGCGAGGGACGAGAGACTTTAATCCCGCTGATGATTTCTAATTTTTTTCCGAGCCCTGAATCCAGAAGCTCGTAATTTGCTAATTCTTTGGTGATCATTTGATTTCGAAAGTTACTTGTATGTTAGTAGAAAAATTTTGTGTTCCCGGCTCAATCGTTGCTGGAGCAGCATCCATCATCGCCCCTTTGGCCATAAACGCTCGCTCTGGATAAGGAGCCGAAACAGTCGCCGGGGACTCAATAAGATTGAGAACCTTGCCGAGTGAGAAATCTAGTTTTTTGGCCAATTGCAGGGCCTTTTTATGGGCATCAGTTGAGGCCATATCAAGGCACTTCAAATATTCGGCCTGGTTTTTTTCAAGAGATAAAAATGTCGTCAGCGAGCTGACATTTTGAATACCGGCCTTTGAAGCCTCAACCATCGCCTCACCTAAACGAGGAATGTCCGAGGTGGTCAACTCTAAGGTCATGGTGACTTTAGTGCCTTTATCCACGTAGTGATCTTTCTCGTATTCTCTGACGGGAAAAACAGAATAATTAGTTGTCTTCAATTCAATCTGGCCCAGATTGAGTTTTTCAATCGCTGCTTTCAAAGAATTGATTTGGTGATTGGTTTTTTTGACTGCTTCTTTTTGATCTTTGAATTGGTTTTCAGCAGTAAAGCTCACACTGCCACGGTCAGGAACAACTTTTAAGTTACAAGTGCCCTGAACCTGGACTCCTTTTATTTCTGAAGCGAACACAACTGGAGAAAGAAATAAAAGGAGTGCCCATTTCATTACTCAATACCTCTGAGGGCGAGATCTTCTAGTGTCACTTCAGCGTTTGTGCTGTCGATCTCTACGACATAAAGCACACCCTTAATGCTTGGCTCACTTTCAAATGTTGGTTGAAGATCCATGGCTTCCATTATGCTATCTAGGAGAATGCGTTGATCAGAGTAAGTCACACCATCATAAGTGTTTTCTCTTTGAGCAATACATCCACTTGTTCTCATAAATGGATAGTAAGGAGTGTTTTTGTCTAGATTGATTTTGCCCGTTCCATGAATTCTTAATGAATCTCGGCCAATATCACGGGCCACTGTCGCAGGTTTCCACCAGTCACTGTCTTGAGAAGAGGCAGGTAAAAGAGACTTGATAAGTTTTTCATCAGCAGACTTCGGTATGAAGTTAAGAATCATTCTGCGGAATTTACCAAAGGCCATTGGCATATCGGCCACAGGCATAACTGAATCAATGGTATGAATCCCTTGCGGGGTATTTCCGTTTCTCACGTAGCTTGGAAGCCCTCTGGCCGAAGATGCAAGTGACTTATGAGACCATAACACTCCTTGCTCGTCACGAACGGCTTCTCCATGAACATTTTTCATCACCATCAAACATGGGTAAAGACGGTTTGTACGGCAGAACATGAATATCTTCACACTCTTAACATACTCACCATTCATGTAAGTGGTGACATCAGGAGTGTTATTGAAAAGATCTTCAATCTCATCTTTTGTGATGTCGTCTTTTTTATCTTGGTCCATGGCGATATCAAAGTATTCTTTGTGGGTTTTGGCGGCTTCAACGAGACTGGTTTCACCCGAAGCGATTAACTCATCTTGGTAAGCAGCGATGAGATAAATGATTTTGATTTCAGCAGTTGGAGATTGAAGCGCATTGATGATTTCAACTGAAAGTTCAGCAGGAAGATTCGTGGCACGCTTGTGCTTTATGCGAAGAATTCCCAATCGTAATTTTTGGGTCAAATCATAATGAAGAGGGATCTCTTGATCGAGAAAACTCAAGGCAGAAAAGGATCCATCTTCGGCCAGGTCCCAAAGAGCATCAACGAAAATACCCTGCTCAAATGAGCTAAAACCATTGGAGGATTTTCTTAGCAATTGATTGGGTGACTGGATGACATTCTGGTAGTGGTAATAGAGGTTTTCCTGAACGACCACATCTTGAGAACTAGCGAAGGTTGGAAGGATAGTTACTGCAAGTGCTAGCGAGATCCAGTGAAACATAGAATCGTCCTGTTAGTGAGTTAGGCCCAAAGCGTAACACTCAGGAAACAGGGACGACAAGATGAAGTTTGAATTGATTAGTTTTTTGGTTCGACCATGTAAACAATACTGGTCATATTCTTAAAGATCTGGCCCTCGCTGAGCCATATGTTGCCGAAATCACATTCAATTGTCGGGTCATACTCTCCTTGGCATTGATCTCCATGGCTGTTGCGAATGAGGTACTCGCAGGTATTGCGGCCAGAGTTCCAACGGCGGCCCACGATGACGGAAGTGTGGAGTTGATTGACCGCCACGCTGTGGTTGGATGTGTTGTCCAAAACCCGTGCGTCATAATCCAGTCCCACCACGTTTCCATGTTCAAGTTGAGAGCCCAGTTTATTGAAGATCCATGGATTTTTAACCACCATCTCAACATCTTTTTTATGATCGAATGGACGGCGATCGTCTTTGCAAACCGTTTTGCGAAGTTCGAAGTAAAAGCTATTAATGAAAGTGCTTTTTACCATTTGGATGAATTCTTTTACCCCTACGTTTTTGAATTTAAAGTAGTAGGGGATATTGTCTTCTGTGAGCGATTTTCGTGACTGATGAAGCTTTTCGATATCCAGCATGGCAGGCTCAAGCAGGACTTGCTCTTCTTGCCATCCTTCGGCCGTTCTTGTGACTTTGGTCCATTTTTCAGAGGGGAATACACTCTCTGGACACCAGCCGACTTTCATGACGTTCATGAGTGATTTTTTATTAAAGCCGGTTTGATGGGCCTCTTTTTTTATGGAGGGATCACTTTTATGCAGAAGATTGATATCAAGCCAACGCATGAAAAGACCAATACTCGTTTGGTTGTATCCAATCGCCACATCAGCGGCCGAGATTTTTTCATGTTCATTGAAAGAGTAGTTAAGCATGTCGGCACCTGCAAAGGCATAGCACCAGGAAATAGAGCCTTGATCCCTGACATGGCCTAAAACTTCGTTACGTAAATCAATAGGTGAGCATTGGTCTTTTGGGGTGGAGGTGTGAGCAAAGAGCATTGTAGGAATAAAAGCTGCTAGAAACCAAAATTTCATATCTCCTCCATGAGATAAAAGACACTCCTTTTATTGAAACATGCTCGTTGATTTTGGGAAAGGGACGGTGAATTTTTCCAAGTTATTTATGATTCTTGTCTGAGCCCTTCACTCCACTAACCTTGACGTTGGCCAAAAGAAGATTATCTTTATAATGAGTCTTTCATAAATATGGAGTGCTACTTATGTTTAAACGTATTTTTCTCTTCGTTTTGACCAATATTTTGGTGATGGTTACAGTTTCCATTGTTCTCAGTGTTTTAGGGCTAAATCATTACGTCACATCGGCCGGCCTTAACTATTCTTCTCTCATGGGTTTTTGTTTAGTTTGGGGCTTTGTAGGGTCTGGTATTTCGCTTCTGCTTTCAAAGTTTATGGCCAAAACCATGATGGGGGTGGAAATCGTCGATGACCGTGGTCAGTATGGTGACCTGGTTCGCAAGGTGCATGGCCTGGCCCGCGCAGCTGGTTTGACAAAAATGCCAGAAGTCGGTGTTTATCAATCACCAGAAGTGAATGCTTTTGCCACAGGTCCTTCTCGCAATAATTCTCTCGTCGCTGTTTCAACTGGTCTTTTGCAACAGATGAATGCCGATGAAGTTGAAGGTGTTCTTGCTCACGAGATCGCTCACGTTGCCAATGGTGACATGGTGACGATGGCGCTGATTCAAGGGGTGGTGAACGCGTTTGTGATGTTCTTTGCTCGTATCGCGGCTTTTGCTCTTCAAAATGCTCTCAGAGGTGACCGTGAGGATGATGATCGTCCAGCGGCTTCTGGGCTGGCTTACCATTTATCTGTGATGGTGTTTGAAATCGCTTTTTCATTCTTAGGGATGTTTGTGGTGGCGTACTTTTCTCGCCTTCGTGAGTACCGAGCGGATGCAGGTGGAGCTCAATTTGCGGGGAAAAATAAAATGATCGGGGCCCTCCGTCGCCTTCAGCAAAAAGTCGATATGGTGGATGATTCGAATGATGCTTTAAGAACGATGAAGATAGCTTCGAACAAAGGCCTCATGTCTTTTCTTTCAACTCACCCAGCTCTCGAAGATCGCATTGCTGCTTTAGAGCGTGCGCGCTAAGCGAGAAACCGTTTTTTCATAATCCTCGACCAGTTGCTCAATTAATTGGGCGACGGTTGGGGAGTTTTTAATCATCGAACAGCCTTGACCAATTTCAAGCTCTCCCCCAGTCAGATCTCCCTCCAGCATGCCCGCTTTCGCTCGACCATGTCCGAGGAGGGCCACGAGTTCTTCTTTACTTGCACCCTGATCTTCTAATTTTTTGACTTCATCGAAGAACTGATTCTTTAGCAGTCTGACGGGTACATATTTTTTCATCATCAGCATGGTGCTTGAAGGAGTAGAACTTAAAATGGCCTGCTTAAAATTTTCATGAGCACTAGACTCAACAGTCGCGACAAAGCGCGTGCCCATTTGAACACCGGCCGCACCTAAACTCATCGCCGCAGCGATGGTTCTTCCATCCACAATACCTCCGGCCGCGATCACAGGAATTTTCACGGCATCAACAACCTGAGGAATGAGCACCATGGTGGTGATTTCTTCGCGACCATTATGTCCACCGGCCTCAAAACCTTCGGCGATGACGGCATCACAGCCTGCGGCCTCACATTTTTGAGCGAGCTCCGGTGATGAGGTGACATGAATGACCGTCGCACCTTGGTCTTTGAGAAATTGCGTGTAAGTTTTGGGCGAGCCCGCCGAGGTGATAAAAATTTTAATGCCACCTTTCAAGGCCACATCAAGTTGCTCTTTGGTTTTTTCATAAAGAAGGGGAACATTCACCGCTAATCGCTCGGGATGAGAAGTGAGACTTTTGGCCTTGAGGATGTGCTGCTCTAAAAGCTCGGGCTTCATGGAGCCTGCTCCGATGACACCAAGAATGCCAGCGTTGGCCGAAGCTGCAGCAAGTTTTCCACCAGAGACCCAAACCATACCGGCCTGAATGATGGGATATTGAATCGGAAGAAGAGTTGTGATGTTTTTCATAAGATTATTTTCTCAGGATTTCCTGGAGATTGTCATCCGTTAGTGCAGTCGCCGGGGAGCGCGAGAGCTGTAAAAGGATATCGGGGTCGGTTTCACCTTGCAGCGACGCCCGGGTGCTAGTTCGCTTAGGGCCGAACTTTTCTCCTTTGTGGAGAATCCAGCCGGCCTCAAGAAGACTTTTTCGTATGGAGGAGCTGGCCGAATAAGTGGAAAGGAGAGCTGTGGCCGTGGAGTAGGTTTTAAGGAGGGTAAACCACTCTTTCGTCCAGAGTACGGGATTGCGTTTAGGAGAGAAGGCATCTTGGTAGATGGCATTCCAAGTCAGCCGTTGAGATTTTAAAAATTCGGGTAAAACCCTTCGCGCATCACCACAAAGTATTTGCAGATGAATCATCTCATTTTTTGCTTCAAGAATATTTTCTCGCCAAGTAAGATTTTTCAAAAAGGGGTGTTCGAGATTTTGCAAGCGAAACCACTCCAACAGTTCGTGATCAATTTCCAGAGATAAAAAAGACCAAGGCTTATTCTGATTTTTTAAAACGTCATAGGTGGTAAGAAAGCCAATTCCTAATCCAAAACCAACCTCTAAAATGGAGAGATGATCATCGCTCAAAATCTTTGTCTCAATTTGGCAGCCCTGCAAATAATGAAGCTTCGTCTCTTGAACCGCACCACTGGTGGAATGACAGGCCTCTTGAAACTCTTCCGAAAAGAGAGTCAGGGAGCCATCTTCGGTTTCAACCCATTGGTGCTTTGGGGGAGTGCTCGGGGTCATGTAAGCGCCTTATTTTTTGGATTTTCTACTAATTCTTATTATCTCATAACACTAAAAGAAAAGGGGTCGAGAAATAAAAATCTTTAGTTTGTACAACAAAAAGCCGACAAGATCGCTGGAGATTAACAGTTGTGTCTAAAATCCTAGTTTTAGTATGTCTACTCTTCATCCTATTTCCTAGCGTCCAGGCCGACGTTGAGGATAGCGGCGATCCAATAAGTAATGAAAATCGTTGCGATCTAAATTCGGATTACGATTTTATCACAAAACTCTATGGCAAGTGTACGGATACATCTGACGTCTTAACCGAAAGAAAAAAATGTAATTGTATTAATGAAGAGGCGAAAACAAATTATCTGCTCAGAGAGCTTCAGAAAAGCACCGCTGCGGAATCCACTACAAATCAAGAGGCGATCAGAAATCGTTATGAGGAAAGATTTTATTATTCTTACTCCTTGATGCTTTTCGAAGAGGCAAAGCAAAAAAAATTCTTAGGGCTTAATAATGGCAACCAAAAAATATTAACTTGTAGCCCGGAACAACTATCCAAATCAATTAGTGATGATGTAGCGGAATTTAATAAAAAGAAAAAAGAATTGCTTCAAACCAGGGCGAAAGATCTCAAAAGTTTAATCCGAAGGGAGAAATGCGATAGTAAATCTCGAATGAGTGAAACTCGTTGCCTTGATATAAAAAAACAAGCAGATCTCATCTCCTCTCAGTTATCATCGGAAGGTTTAGTTGAAGGACAAGAACTTGTTAAGAAAAAAGTAAATGGTGAAAAGTCATGCAGTTTCAAGGAAGATCCCATAGCAGCAAAAGAATATTTACACTTTATCATCAATTATAATCGAGATAGAATAAATGATACAACATCAACCACTGGTGAAATTGAGGGATTTAAAAATGAGAATAAGAAACTAGGTGAAATTGTAAAGCAAATACACTTAAATCCGATGCTTCTTCCAGAGGACGCTATTGAAGTTATTATGAGTTTTGAAACAAAATCTCTTAATGATATCTCTGTTCCAAAATGTAGCGCTGGAGATAATGTTTGTGAATGCTTTAAACTGCAGAATATTAAGTTGGCGAATAATTCAAGACTGAAACAGGAGTTTTCTCCGGAAAAAAGTTGCGTATCCGAAGATGAGTTTCAAGCCTTTAGTAGTTTACCTCCGAAAGAGTTATTTGAGGAGATGTTAAAAAGTAAGCTGACACCAGTTGAATTTTTAAATCCCGGCAATGGAAAGAATGGCCCTAACTACGAGGCTAAATTAAACTTCTTAAGATTTAATCCCGTCTTAGCAAAATTAATTCAGTCTCCTACAAAAGAGATGAGTGCGATTTTAAATCAAAAATTTTCAGATTTAGCAAGAGATGAGATAGCTGCTGAAAAACCAGCACAAAAACTGAAAGTGTTTGTCGATTTTTTGAAGTCAGAAGATAAGGGTATTGCAAAAATCTACAATTCTCCAGACAGCGGGATTAATTCGGGTAAGGTTTGTGATTCTCTGGCACGTGATTTTACCGCTATTCGAGTTGCCGATTATATTCCAGATGACGGTGAAACCATTGCGGGGAATGATGATCAGGTTGAGAATATGCTTGGTCAAATTCGCAGTTGTGAAGACTTGAAATCTCAAGATGCCAGCCTTACCAATTTTGCGGAAACAATGAGAATTGATCCTCTTTTTCAGTTAGCACCTTTGGACTTAAAAGCAAATGTGATTAAGCAGGCAACCGACTATCAAAATTTTATTAAAAACGATTGCAAAGACTATCCTGACTTCAGGGCGAAGAGTTGTGTGGGACTTGATGTTGAAGTTTGCCGTCAAAACTATCTTGCACAGTCAAATTTAAGCGGACAAGTTCAGGTTCTTAACCAATCAGGAATTCACGCCAATGAACCCGTCACAATGAAAGACTTGATGGCAAATGTGGATCAGAAAAATGATAACAAGGTTTTGCGTGATGAGTATGAAAAGAATGTAAAACCAAAATCACAACCGCCTGTGATCGCTTTCAAGGGGCATGAAGATGATTTTCACTTTGAATCTAAAAAAGCGAATGATTTTATTTCTAATTACCGTGTTCCCAAACCCGTAAGAGAATCCTTTGATAATATGTCAACTCTTATGCCCACGACTGCAGGATCTAGCAAAAACTCAAATGCTAGTGAATCAGATCATTCTCTTGGGCCACGTTCATCAACAGGTCAAGTAGCGCCACAGTTTAGTAAAGTTTCTTCGACATCCTATGCTCATTCATCTCCCATGCTTAATTCAAATCAACCTGGTTCAAAAACAACGTTTCCTGATGCTCTTTCCGAGAAATCTCAAGTTTCATCTGATGTGACGGATAAAAATAAATTGCCTTCAAAGCCTGCTATTGGGCCAAAGCTCAATTCAGAGGCGATCAATAAAACGAACACTGATAGGGAGCTTGCCGAGGTCCGTCAAAAATTAAAAGAACAGGACAAATTAATTTCTGATTTACAGCAAACTCGTTCAATAGCATCACCTTCCAAATTGGACTTACCTGCTTCCAGTGGTCCGGTTTCAACGAATCTTCCAATTGGAGTGGGCGGCCCGGTAATGAATACTCAGATTGGATCTTCTTCACTTGATGGAGGAGCTCAATTAAACTTTGGTAATGCCGGGATTGAATCGAAAAGAGCTTTTTCAGCGACTTCGAATGTTCATTTTTTGGAGGGTCATGTAAATCCGAAAGAGTTTAAGGCCGGCCAGAGCAGTCACAAGGATCTTTTAGTTCAAGATTCATCGAAGTTTAAGCTTTTGGTTAATGATACGAAGGCGCTAGAAAGTTATCTTAAAAAAGAATTGAGTGGAATGGTTATTGGTGAGTACAAATTGGTTACAATCATCAATAAATCCTCAGGCTCATCCATTCCCCACATGATTTTACGAGTAAAGCAAAACCAAGATGGAAGTTTTGATATTCAATCTGTACCCGAAGAGGTGCCAGTCAGAGTGGCAACGTTACAAAGCTTGCGAAATCAGTTGCCGAAGCCGTAGTCGTTCATTTCATCTGTTGCCACACTTGATAGGCAATCTGATGATTCAAAATGTGATCTAAAGTCTTAATAGTTGGATCCCTCCAAGTTCTTTCGCCACGTTAATTAAATCTCAATTAAAATAACTCAAGATTAGGGAAATCAGACCCGATAGGGGACCAAGGAGATACTCTCTGGATGAATTTCATTAATTTTGTTTATGCCGCAATTATCCTTCTTGCTGGGGCCCAGGCTTTTGCCCAGGTGCTGCCAGGCCAGTCTCTATTTAACTTTACCGTAAGTCCCTCTTTGTTAAATAATCAGCCGCACTCTAAACAAGATACCTCAGCCGACACAAGTACCGATAGTGAACATGAGTCATGCCCTGAGTCCAATCCCACTCCTGCCATTTTTACTGTTCCTCAATGTGAGCCCTTCAGAAATCAAGCGGCTACATATTGCAAATGCATAAATGAAGCAGATCTTGAATCCAACTATCTTTTAAAAGAGCTCACAAAAAGCCGAAATAAGGACTCCGAAACTAAGCAGAAAGAGTTCAAAAAGACCTATGAGGAAAAGTTTTTCAGCACTTATGCTCAAATGACGTTTGAAGAGGGGATCCAGCGAAAAATTCTCAACTTTGATGAGGAAGATGAGAAAAAAGTAACTTGCGATCCTAAAAGGATCTCTAGTCTTGTTAATCAATCATTCAATAAATTTGTGGAAGACGAAAAAGCATTGCTGAAAGATAAGGAAATAAAAGTAAAGCAAGAAATGGCCAATTTAGAATGTAATACCGAAAGAAGTCATTACAGTGCTTTTCATAGAATTACGCATATGTCTCAGACTTTAACAGATGTAGTCTCTGGTCGAACAAGAGGATCTTACCAGAACAGATGCAACTCCCTTAATCAGGATCTAAGCGCAATTAATAAAAGATTAATTGAAATAGACACAGATGATTTTAAATCAAAAACGATCGGTGACGATAATTGCGGTGGTCAATCAATTGAGTCCAAAATTGAGCTTGCTGTCCATGAGCTCAATTTCTCTTTAAAATTGATCGAAAATGAAAAGAAAGCAAATGATGTTGATCAAGATGAGCTTAAACGCTTAGAAAGTTCTAAGAAAGAGGTCCTTTCGAAATTAAATCGCTTGAAGGCGATCGAAATGGATCTGGAGAATAAAAAAGCTTCTAATGATAGCACGTTACCGATCTGTATTTGGAGCCCTGAAGCTGAGAAAATTATTGCTGATTTGAAAAAAAATCCCCCCGTAGAAATTCCAGGCGAAAGTTTCGGTCAGTCTACTTGTGAAGAAGATGATGCCGTTTGCAATGAGTTTAACAGCAAGAATCTGGAGCTTCTAGACCAGATCAGTGATCGCTATAGTTATGATGACAAGATTCGTAGTGAGAATTGCGTAAGCTATGGAGAGTTTAAAACATTTAAATCTCTTCCCAAAGATAATGCCTTTTTTAAGGAGATGGCTTCCAATCCAATGAAGTTTTTGAATCCGACCAACATGAAGGGAAGTTTGGCAGGTGTTAAGCTTGAGTTCTTGCGGGAGAATCCAGTACTTTCAAAATTAGTTCAAGAATTTGCAGATAAGCCTGATCTATTGAATGAACCATTAAAAAAGTTTGCAAATGAAATTCAAACAAAGAATGACGATGGAGAGAAATTAAAGTTGTTCTTAGACTTTCTGAAGAGTTTGAAAAATTTTGATAAATCCTCTGATAAGAAAGGTGCTGATGCCCAAATGTGCGTAAATATGGCAAGAAATTTTACAGCCATTCAAGTCTCAAACGAACTTCCCCCGATCCCCAAAGATCAAAGCCTAAAGTCCACTGAGATTGATAATATCCTCAGCAAAATTGAAGAATGTAAACAAAGTTCAAAGAAAGTGGTTGAAACTAATATGGTTGCCACTTTTAAACAGGATCCACTTTTTTCTTTAGCACCAGAAAAACCCGCGCAGACACTTTTAGATGAGACAGAAGAATACAAAAAGTATGTGAATGATTTTTGCCCGAACTATAAAGATTATTTTGCAAAAAACTGTATTTCTAAAACTCAGGAGAAAGATATTGAGAGTTGTCGAAATGATTATCTTGACCAAACACTTTTAAAAGGTCAAAAAACCGCATTTGATAATGCTGGTGCTGTAGCTGACCCAGTAGGCGACACGGAATCATTTTCTAGGGTTGCTTCGTTTGTCAGTCCTGCAGCGACGGACTCCAAGACAGAGGCGATATATGAAGAAACTCTAAAGCACATGGATTTAAGCCCGGTGGCTTTCAAGGGTCATGAACATGAGTTTAAAGCTTCAAGACAAGCTGAACATAATTTTTTCTCATCATATTCTTATCCAGCTTCATTTGCGACTCCATCTCCAACAAGTACGCCGCTCGCGAGTAAAGATCCTACTATTAAAGAGATTAATCCTTCGAATAAAGAAAGCTCTGAGAATTTTTCAAAATCAAACCCTGGCCAAGTGATTCCTTCCTATTCTTCACCAAGCTCTTCAGCACCAGTAACTTTTAACCCGGCTGCCTTATCACCTGGAAGAACTGTAGCTGATGCAATCCCTGAGTACAAGAGCATGCAACCTGAAGAGAAAGTTAAAAATCTTGAAGCTGCTAAGCAATTTATGAAAAAATCCGCTTGGAGTCCTGAAAAAATTAAGACGTCAAAAGTCGATGAAGAGTTAGCCGAGGCCAAGAAAAAATTGGAAGAAGAGCAGCTCTTAAATGAAAAGTTAAAAAATACCAATCGTAAAATTGCCAGTGTGCCAACTCCAGAGTTTGCACCTGCGGCCACTACAAACTCGGCTTTACCACAAATGGCGGCGAATCAGAATGCTGGCCTGAGTTCTGGCTTTGGCCTATCTGGTGCGAGCATGAGTCCTGAATCCTCTTCTGCTAAGGCAGCAGCTCCAAGACTTTTTGTTCCCAATGCTCATGTTCATGTCAAAGATGGTGTTGTGAGTGCCAAAGAATTTAAGGGGCCTCAAACCTCAAGCAAAGATCTCATTGTTCAGGATTCGAGTAAGTTTAAGCTTTTGACTAAAGATCCAAAGGTTCTTGAAGCTTATCTAAAAAAAGAAATGAGTGGTATGGCCATTGGCGACTACAAAATTGTGACCATTATCAACAAGTCACCGAACAATCCAGTGCCGCATTTGATTTTCAGAGTCAAACAAAATAAAGATGGAAGTTTTGATATTCAATCTGTCCCACCAGAGGTGCCAGTTCGAGTGGCCACACTGAAGGGACTGTTAAATCAATTACCCAAGCAGTAATTAGCCTACAAATTCCTTAACTTTTTGAACAATCCACTTAGGGTCATCGGCCGAAAGGTCATGACCTGCTGTTGGATGTTCAAAAATCGGTGCTTGCCATTTTTCAGCAATCGCTCTCGAGCAGTTGACACTCACCATACGATCTTGAGGTGAAGCAAGAATCAGGACAGGAAGTTGCGGTTTGAAATTTCCAATCCTAAAGAGTCCGCCGGCGACGAGTTGGCGGATTGTATTGGATAGACTGACGGGCCGCTCTTTCTGAATGCTCTCCCAAAGATTAAGAGTCTTATCAAAAACATTTTTGTGATTACTCACTAAGCGAAGGATATGAGCTTCTTTCGCCCTGCCTTTGAGGACTGGGACTTTCAGCAGATAGGCGAGGGCCGACGGCTTCAAGCGATCCATTAAGCTTGAGACCCCACCGTAGCTGGTGTTGATGAGTATGACCTTGTGAAAGTCTTCTGGGTAATCTTTAAGCCATTGTCCAGCAATCATGCCCCCCAAAGAAATCGCCATAAGGATACATTCCTCATTCTCTTGGCGTTCTTGAAGGTATACCTGACGCATTTTTTCAACCATCTTCCTAAC
>CANFNX010000054.1 GCA_947448495.1 Bacteriovoracaceae bacterium
ATGATGTTACGCTTGCACTTGAAGGTATGTTAACGCCTGAAAGAATTGAAAAGTACATTGGCCGTGCACAGGTCAAAGAAACATTCTCAATACCAAAAGTCGGAACGATTGCTGGTACATCAGTTATAGATGGTAAAATTGAGAGAGGCTGTAACATTCGTCTTCTACGTGATGGTAAAATTATTTACGATGGTCGCTTATCAACTCTTAAGCGTTTCAAGGATGAAGTCAAAGAAGTTAAGAATGGCTACGAATGTGGTATGGCACTTGAGAATTTCAACGATATTCGCAATGAAGATTTAATTGAAGCCTATATCATGGAAGAGAAGAAGAGAACTCTTGCTTCTAACTTGACTCTCTAAGGAAGAAACTGTGGCTGGACGTGGTAATAAGTTTTCGAAAGTAAAATATGAAGAAAGGGTCCGCGATGAGATTAATCTCGCTCTCAGAAGAGAGTTCGCGGATCCTCGACTTATAAACGTTTCAGTTACGCATGTTGAACTTACTCAAGATTATTCCCATGCCAAAGTTTATTGGGATACTTTTAATGCCTCAACTCGTGGTGATGCAAAAGAAGCTATCGAAAGTACGGCAAGTCGGATGAGATCTCTGTTGGCATCTAAAATGGAAGTGAGACACACTCCTCAGATTCATTATGTTTACAATTCTCAATTTGAAGATGAATCGAAAATAACGAAACTTCTTCAAAATGATGAAACTGAAGATGGCGAAGAATAAGAGCCTCTCACAGTTTCCTCCTCTCGTTTTTAATGTTTTCAAGCCCGCAAGACAAACTTCTTACGATGTCATTCGACACTTTAAACGAAATCTGCCCAATGGTTTTGGTAAAATTGGACATTTTGGGACATTAGATCCCTTTGCCTCAGGTATGTTGCTTATTGGAATTGGTGGAGCTGCAAGATTGAATGATTACATCCACGATTTCTTGCCAAAAACCTATCTGGCGGTGGGCAAGCTCGGGATTGAAACGCCAACCGGTGACTATGAATCTGAAGTTACTCAAAGAGACGAGTCGCTTTATTTAAGGCAAGAGATCGCATGCTTCAGTAAAGAATTCATTGAAGAGCGCTTAAATCTCAAATTTATAGGTGATTATTGGCAGGCTCCTCATAAATATTCGGCTGCCAAATTTATGGGAAAAAATCTTCACGAATGGGCACGAGAAGGTGTGGATATTATAAAAGAACCTGTCTTGAGGAAGATCTATTCCATCAAAGTCATTCGATATGAGTTCCCATATCTTGCGGTTCGTGTGACGGTGAGTTCAGGAACGTATGTTCGTACATTATTTAGTCATTTTGCCAATGAACTAGGAACGATTGGTTCTTTAATTTCTCTCGTTCGTGAGAGTATTGGAGATGTTCATTTCTCTGATGCAATTAAGATGAAACACTGGCCTCGGGATAAAGAGCTCGAAATTATTGGAAGAGGAACTCGCATTGATAAGTTTTTACCATTTTCCAAAGCTGTTCTTAATACTGAACAAGTGAAGGCTTTTAAGAATGGTGCATTCTTGCGTCCTGACCAATTAACTATAAATGCAGAGAAAAAATTTCATCCTGAATTCTTATGGATGACTGATGAAAGGGATCTTTTGCTAGGGCTGGGTCACCAATCTTTTCCAAATGAATTGAGGCCCAAGATTAATTTCCATTCTGAACTGCCAGACGATCTTTAAGTAAATCGTAGCCCTCTACAACTTTGCCCCAGACATATCTGCAAAACTCGTCCGAATTTTTAAAGTCTTTCGGTAGTACTTCCTTGTGAACCATAATTCCAACATGGCGATTGGGGTTAATGAACCCTTTCTTATTTAAAACACCACGCGTCCCATAAATACTTGTTGGAATCACCGGAATATTTTCGTTGTAGGCAAAAACTAGAAGAGTCCTTTTAATTTGATCATAATGTTTTGGATGAGCGTCTTTAGATCGAGTGCCTTCGGGATAAACTTGGAGGCCAATTTTCTCATGAAGGATACGGTGCTTGGCCTGATCTAAAACTTTTTTCCTAGACTGAACCTTGCTTCTTGATACGGGGAGTGCGCCGCTTATCCAGCCAAGCCATCCAAATATAGGTATGTAGAGAATCTCTTTCTTCATAATTGGGGGTGCGACAAACATACTAGTTATAAGTGGGATATCGATAAAACTCTGATGGTTTGCAACATAGAGTCCGTAGGGTGGAGTCCCTCGATATTCCTTAGACCTAAAATCCTCCCTTATATCCACATAAGAACTGCATCCTAAGCGGAGCAGCAAATTGGAGCCAAATGACCATGCCGGTCCGACAATTTTCAGCCTTAAGCGCAGAGGCAGCGGGAGGGCAATGAGGCATGCTGGCATCAGTATGCCAAATAGTATCAGGAGAGAAACCAAAACAGCTTTTATTTGAGTCAGGATAAACATAGGCGACTATTGTACTTTTAATTTCCTTAACCTTGCAAGGAACTGACTGATCTTTTTGTTCTAATTTTCAACGGTTTAAGTTATAATTTTCTCAATTACATTAGCTTATTTTAGGAGTTATCTGTGACTACAAGTCTCATCGCAATGGGTGTAGCAGCTTTCATGGTTATTAACTTAGTTGTTGGTTTAGCAGCACTCAGTTTATTGTTCGGAACTTTTGAAACTCTTTTTGGTAAACCTAAGCTCTCTCTTTTAAGATCAAGCCAAAGTGGGAACATTTTCGCTTTCGGTTTAAAGTGGAATTCGGCTAAAGAGCCTGCATCTTTAGATACAGTACGTTTAAGACTTTTCAATCCTTTTGGAACTCCAACTCAGGTTGAAGTAAGTAAACCATTTGGTCCACGATCTTCTAGCTTTGGTGCGGAGGTTGATATGGGGCCAGGCTTTATTGAGTTATTAGGAGCTAAAGGCTTCGATCACGCTACAATTCAAATTGAAATTTGTTCTTCAAAAGATGGAGTTGTTTTTCAATTTGATATGAAAGGTCCTAAATTTAAAAAACTTGTTTTTGATGCTAACCAAACTGTTGCTGAATTTGTTTCTCAGAATGGTCTTGATGTTCAAAAAGAGTCAAGGCCACCAATCGATATTCCTAGTAGAAGCTTTATCGCCGATACTGTTCCTGGTAGAGGGCCTCAATTGAAAATTTCTACTAATCCTACGTTTGCAGGAGAGTTTTCATCTTCTGCAGGGGCCGGAGTAGCTGCTGCCGCTGGTCCCGCTGTTGCCAATTTTGCCGTTGCAAAAGTTTGGATTGAGCCTGGCTGCATTGTTTGTAATGCTTGTGAAGATATTTACAAAGATGTTTTCGAAGTGAAGGCCGATACTTGCCTTATTCGTCCTAATGCCCCATTGGATGATGGATTAAGAATCCAAGAAGCTGCAGAGGCTTGTCCTGTCGAAGTCATAAAATTTACAAAAGCTGGTTAATAAAAAGCCCTCTTAAAGAGGGCTTTTTATTATGTATTTAATTTTTTCCAGATAAGATCTGTTTGAAAGACTTTCTTTAATCCTTCTTCATTTTCTTTCCAAATATCTTTGAGTGATTCTTTGTGAGTTTTGAGCTCTGGACACTCAAATGTGAGAACAGGACAGTTGTACTTTTCAACGCCAAATGTACCTAGAGAGCCTGGAGTTGGATAACCAATGTCTCCTGACATTTCATATTGATTAAAACCATTCAGAAATGTCGCAATCTCCTTGCAATCACCATTAAAGTTAAGAATTGGTTTCCAAGTATGAAAAGACATTATGAAGCCAGGTTTATATTTATCAAGTAACTTCACTAAAAACTGATTCTCGGGTTCTGAAAGTGGCTTTGGGCCTGGATTATATTTAGGTTGAGTTTTTTCGGGAGTCCAGTCAGCAGTAGGTAAATTACGATTGAGATCTACTAAGTGAGCATTGACTCTGGTTTGAGCGCGATAACCATCTACATTAAGGATTGGTATTACAATCATAGGCATATCTTTAAGAGAGTGTTCATTTTTGAGCCAGGCAAATAGCTCTTTGAGAACATAAACACCTTCAACTTCGTCCCCATGAACGCCGGCCAGGAGGTAAAGATATTTTGGGGCCTTAATATCGGTTTTAAAAACTTGAATCGGGTGACCTTCTAAAGACTCACCACTTTCTAATTCTGAAAAAATCATAACTGCTCACGATGAAGATAAACTGCTGATTGACCAGGAGTTTCTTCAACCTCCACTTCAAGACTGGTAAATGTATAATTAAATTTAGTTAAAACTTTATTTCTAATTTCGTCACAGATGTAAATGGCCAGTCTCTCTGAACTTGTATTGAGAATTGGCAAAAGTAGGGTATCAGTCATGGGGACAGAGAAAAAGGACTCATCTGGAGTTACTATGACGTAATTCTTATTTTCGGTGAATATTTTAAGCAGTGGATTATCTTTTGGGATAAGTAACTTATGATCGAGGGAATCACAAACCTCACGGACAATAGGTTTGATATCAAGAAAATCAAATACCATATCACCAGATAGTTTTGGTGCTTCGCCTTTAATTTGTACACGATAGTTATGACCATGCAGCGGTTCTCTTGTGCCATTTTCAAAAATCATGAAATGCGAGGATGCAAAATTAAAGTATTGCTTATAGACTTTAATCGAAAAGCTTAGACTCAAAAGATGATTCCTGGTTTAGGGTTGAGAACTCTGAAAACATACTTCGCCGTTCCAAAGTTGGCAAAGGGAAAGCATCTTTTGCATATCGTCAAAGAGGCAGAATTGTGAAAAAAAAGTATCTAAAATCTCTTGGTTCATTAGAAAAATGGCTTCGCGGTCAAGCTGTGGATGAGGCTGGGCTTAAAGCTGCTTTTGAGACGATTCGATCTGCCATAGAAAGCCTTCCGCAAGAATCCACTTTAGAGGAAGTTGTAGGTCTTCCCACTCCTCAAGAGATCATAAACGAACCCGCGACCATTGCTCTCTACTCTGATGGGGGATGCCGAGGAAACCCAGGGCCTGGGGCCTATGCTTTCTTGATTCAAGAGTTTAGCGGGTCAATCGTTGCTGAGGGTGTTGAGTTTGAAGGTCATACGACTAATAATAAGATGGAGTTGTCAGGACCATTAAAGGGATTGACGGAACTTCTGCAGATATTACCTTCTCAGGGGAAGGATCCTCTTTTAACGAAAGTGAAAATTATTACCGATTCCAAGTATGTTGTTGAGGGTATGAAGAGTTGGGTTAATGGATGGAAGGCGCGCGGTTGGAAAAAAGCCGATAATAAAGCGCCCGAGAATCTGGAGTTATGGCAGGCCCTTGATCAGGTAAGAAATCACTTTATGGAAGTTGAGTGGATGTGGATAAAAGGTCATGCTGGTCATCCACAAAATGAATATTGTGACCGAAAGGCCAATGAGGTCATGGATGATCATTCTATTTAGTTTGTTTTTTACAATTATAAGATCATTTTCGTGCGAATTTTCCGGTGAAGTCAAAAACGTTTATTCTTTATCAGGCCCAGTCTCACTTGCTTTGAGGGATTTAGGGCTAACAAAGAGTCCCAAACTTAAAGCTGTTTCTACATTCCATCCCATTGATAAGTCATTTCATGGAGAGTTTTTTCCTGGAGGGCTTTTTCTCTCTATCGATTGGCTCCATAAAATGAAAGGAGGACTTGTTTTTTACGATGAGGCGAGAGAACTCACTAAGAGTATAGCGAGGATTCAGGGTGTGCATGGGGTAGAGGTGAGAACAAGGCAGCTGTCACCAATGGGGGTCTCTCATTATCTTGAAAAAGTTCTTTCTCCATATGTGAGAAATTGCAATTTCGCTCAAATGCATCAAGAGTTGGATCGAAAATTGGAAACTCTTGCGAGGTTGATTCCGTTATCACGATCCTATCTCTTTTTTTTAGGGGAAATTCGAGGAGCGAGGTTGCCTGAGATGTTGATGGTTCAAGATGGTGTTGTCCAGTGGATGATTGAGAAGGTCCATTTGCAAACTTATCCATCCAAACTTTCTTATGTCACTTGGTCATCTAAAGTCATGCGATCGATGCCACAAAATACACTTAAAGTAGGGCTGATTGATTCTGGAAGCAAAATGATTTATGAAAAGATACAAAATAAGGAAGGGATTAACCTGACTTTCCCAGGTGGATTGATTCCTGGTACTGGTCAGGTAGAGGCCATGCTATTTCTTTTTAAGAAGTAAAAATTATTTTTTTGTCTGTTGATCTACAATCTCTTGGGCTATCTTTTTCATCTTGAGAAAATCGGCAGTTGAGGTGATCTGGCCATTTTCTTTAATAAGTGATCTCATCTCCGATGCTTGCTTCACTCTTTCATCTGATGGTGGGTGAGAGGACATTGCATCTGATAAACTAGACATTAAAGAATTTTGATTCTTCTTTGACTGTTTTTCCATCGCAAGTAATTTTGTATAAAAATCTCCAACATGGTTTTTATCATACCCGGCTTTCACTGCATAACGAAACCCAACACGATCAGATTCTAACTCATCTTCTTGAGAGTTTTTCATGAAGCCATATTTTTGAATCATAACACCGGCCATGGCACCGCCACCGGCACCATAAACAGTTACTTTGGCCTTGCAGGCTGTATCTCCTTCAGCACATAACTTTTTCCCAAGATAATATCCCGCTGCTCCGCCAATCGCGGCTCCGATACCGCCGAAAATATATGTCTTTTTTTCTTCCTGCTTTGCTATATACATTCTTTCGGCCGTGTGACGAGCTACCACGTGGCCAATTTCGTGTCCAAGCACACCTGCGATTTCAGCTTCAGATTCGGCCATGGCAATGATTGGTGCGGTTATAAAAACGCTTCCAGCTGGCATTGCGAAAGCATTGACCTGAGATGAATCTACGGCGGTAAATTGATAAGTGTAAGGACGATTGTGAAGTTGGTTTGCGTGGACAATTTTTTGCCCCAATCGTTCAATGTAGTTTTGTAGTTCTTGGTTTTTTACTGGTGGAAAATCTTTTTTCATCTCCGGTAGGGCGTCTTTGGTCAGTTGCTTTTCTTGTTCGACTGTTAGTGCTACTTTTTGGCCTTGGTTATTCCCTTCGCGGTAGCGATCTGACGTTTTGCTGGCACAGGCACCTAAAATGATAAGAAAAGTGACTAATAAATGTCTCATGATGATTTTCTCCCTGAAAGAAATTAACACATTTTATGTTAAGAGTTATAATCATCCAACAATTATGAAATTTGAGTTTAACGATCCTATATTTTTGCCCCATTTATCCTCTCAACTGAGTTTTGATTTATACCCAGGTGAGGTGATGGTAATCTCAGGTGAAAATGGCATCGGAAAAACGACCTTTCTGAAAAAAGTCTTTTCTCACTATTTAAATGGTCGTGTCGCCTATTGTCCTCAAAAAAATCTGGATGCATTTTATGATCGAACTTTGGTCTCTTTAAAAGAGATTTTTTGCTCATTGCGATTGTCAGAATTTGACCAAGAACAGTTCAATCGTCTTTGGCTTAAATTTGGACTGACCGAAAAAGAGAATCAGCTTTTGTCTCAACTCTCTGGAGGGGAGTCCCAAGCCTTAAAGTTCTGCCTCACTATGTCTAAACAATCAGAATTATACTTATTAGATGAACCGACTCAGTATTTAGATGAAAAAAATAAAAAAGTGGTAAAGGATTTTATCGAGGACCTTACACGAAATGGTAAAATGGTGATGGTGGTTGATCACCAAGGTGATTGGCCATCTCCAGAATGGATTAAAATGAGATTCAAATTATTGAATGGAGTTCTCATGGGTGAAAAATCATGAATTACCTCTTGTTCAGAATTTTATCCAGCTTTCTGGTGGGAGTTTTAAGCTCGCAAACTGGGAGCCTAATCCAATTAGGTACAAAAAATGTCATGGCCAGCCCTTCCACCCTAGGATTGGATGGCCTGGCGATTCTCTGGCTGTTGTTGGTTCACACCGTAAGTTTATGGTTTGGAATAAATCCTTATCCCCTCTATGTCTTGTTGTTAGGAATTCCTGTCTTCTATTTTTTGGCCAACGTTTATAGCAAAAGACTTCAGGGAACGAAGAAATATGAAAAGATTATTCTACTAGGTATTTCATTTAATTTACTTGTGGGGGCGATCTTCTCCCTCTGGCATTTTTTATTTCTTGCCTTTAATTTGCCTTTCCCTACGGAATTATGGTTTGGACATTTTAAATTTGCCTCTCATGAGTCTTTTATTGTTTTGATCATTGCAGAGATCTTTTTAAGTCTTGCCTTGAAATATTATTTTAAAAAAATTCAATTATTCTCATTAGGTACTGATCTAGCTTCACTTTGGGGATTGGACGAAAAAAAATTGTATAGATTTATCTTTGTTGCCAGCTCTTTAGTGACTTTTATGACTATCCAACTTTTTGGTTCGTTTTCTTTTTTGGCGCTGATTCTTCCCATCATCTCGAGAAAGATATGGATGCCCAAACTTGATCTCGAAGGTGAATTTTTTTTAGGTGCCCTTCTTAATGGCATCGTTCTTATGATTCTCGACTTAATTTGTTATCTTTTTCCGATATGGGGTGCAGAAATCCCCGCCGGACTTATTATTACGACTGTTGGCGCGCTGGGTCTACTATCCCTTCTTTGGATGGAAAATCGTAAATCATAAATGGTAGCAAACCCGAAAAAATAAAGTTATTCTTTTAGTGATTTTATTAACAAAGGATTGCTAATTATGAAAAAAGCATGGCTTTATCTTAGCCTCGTTCTCTCAACAATCGTTCTTATGTCTTGTAATTCTAATGACCCAAAGAAAATTTCTCTTGAGTCTGATGATGACAAAACATTCTATGCCATGGGTTATATGCTGGGTGGAAATCTTCAGCGTTTAAACCTATCTGATAAGGAGCTATCTGCTCTTTACAAAGGTATTGCAATGGCTTCTAAAAATGAAAAATCTGAAGTTGATATGGCAAAATATCAAAACCGCATCCAAGAAGTTTTTAAAGCTCGTATGGAAAAAGTTGCTCAGAAAGAAAAAGATGCTGGTAAAGCTTTTATTGAGAAGTTTGTAAAAGACGAATCAGCTACCAAAACGGCTTCTGGACTTGCTTATAAAGTGATCAAGGAAGGAACTGGAGCAACTCCGGGCGCTGAAGATGTAGTTGAAGTTCACTATCATGGTACACTAACTGATGGTACGGTTTTTGACTCATCAGTTGAGAGAGGGAAAACAATTTCTTTCCCACTCAATCGAGTGATCAAAGGTTGGACTGAAGGTCTACAAACGATGAAAGAAGGCGGAAAAACAAAGTTCGTTATTCCTGCTGATCTTGCCTACGGCGAAGCTGGCGCTCCTCCAAAAATTCCTGGTGGCGCTACTCTAGTTTTCGAAGTTGAGCTTTTCAAAGTGACGAAAGCAGCAGCTGCAGCTCCTGCTCCAGCTCCAAAGAAAAAATAATTTGAATTAAAATTTCCAATTAAATAAAGAGGCCAGGTTAATCCCTGGCCTTTTTATTTATTCTCTATGGCATTATGTAATCTGTTGCGTTTTTATGGTCTCACCTTTTATTTGAACAAATGAGATGATCCCTCGGTCCTAAATTAACGCTTATAATTCATTCAATAGTGATTCTGTGTTCTGTTTGGGAAAGCTTCTACCCTGAAGTCATGTTAGGTCTTGGTCAATGTGATAGGACTGAGATATCTAAAGTAAATAAGACTCGACAAGATTGAAGTCGAGCAGTTTAGACCCCTTAAAATATATTCTAGGATTAGTCCTGGTCTTGAATTGAAGCTAGCATATGGAGAGAATCTAAAGTATTTTAAAATAAAAAAGGCAGCCGAAGCTGCCTTTTTTTTGAATCAATGACTCTATAAATTAGAAAGTTGTTTTAGGTTTGAACCAGCAAAGTGGGCGAGTTCCAATTTTGTAACCTTGAGATGGGTGACAAGTTCCTTTTACTTCTTCAGATTGAGAAACGTCTTCGTTCATGCTTACGTCACAAAGAGAACCTTGGAAGTAAGTATCAAGACGACATTGGGCTTTAGGGTGATTGTCGTCAGTTGTTGAAACGACTTTTGAATCTGGAGTATCAAATTTTGTCATTGGTAGGTTGCTTAGAGCAGAGAATAGATCTGAAACAGATTTTCCTGCCATGCTTGTGCGGATACAAAGAGCAGTATCTTCTTTGTCGCCTTTAGTTGTCTTCTTACAAGCGTCTGTAAGTGCTTTTGGAATTTCCATCGCAGCTACGATAGAAGCGTTGTTATCGTTAAGGAAAACTTTACGGAGACATTTAAGTGTTGCGAAGTAGTCAGCTTGACCTTCGTTAGATGCCCAGCTGCTAGCGTTGCCAGAAGAACCGCCCCACCATCCACCAGAAGTTGAGCCACCTTTCTTAGGAGCACCACCGATATGGTGACCAAGCTCGTGACAAACAACGAGTGACATACCATCTTCAGTGATTGTCTCATGACGAGCGAGACCGCCGAACATTGCTACTGACCATGTCTTCCCAGACTGAGAAGCGTAAGCATTTACAGTTCCGTCAGTCCACTTACGTTGAATGTCTAATTTTGCGCCAAGGTTAGAGATGATTGGAGCATAAATTGCTTCAACTCTATCAATCGCTGAATTAAATTGAGCTTCAGTTAATCCGCCATTCATACCTTTCATTCCGACTGGAATGTAGTGATCGTTTTCTGGTAGGAATCCTCCCTTACCATCAACTGAACAGGCCAAGATTGAACCAGCAAGAGCTAATCCAACTAATGCTGATGTTGTTTTAAGTGCTTTCATCATATCCTCCGTGATCGCAAACACTGATGTGTTAGGATTTTGTTAGTTTTCCGTGGTCAACATTGTTTCTTTTGATTGATAGAGCTGTCTAGTCTGTTTTAAGGTTGGATTAAATATGTAAGATTTTGTTGGAAAACTGCTTTTGAGACTGGGCTCAAAGGCAGTTTTTCTTGAGGATGATCTTTATGGCTCAAGTTGGTGTTTTTATTCCTGAAACACACAAGCAACAAGTGAAGGATGCGATGTTTCAGGCCGGCGCAGGTAAATTGGGTAATTACGATTGCTGTTGTTTCGAAATTCATGGTTTGGGTCAATTCAGACCTCTGGCAGGGAGTCGGCCATACCTGGGACAAACTGATAAAATTGAGTATGTTGCGGAAGTGCGTGTTGAGATGATTTGTAGTGATGAGTGCCTTGCGGATGTGCTCCAGGCGATGAAAAAGTCTCACCCTTATGAGACGCCAGCTTATTTTGCAACCAATATCGTCGGATTTAAAAGCGAATTTATCTCGGAAAATCATTAAAACTTGATTCGTTTATACCGATAAGATTTCAGAACAACGAGGTTGAGATGAAGTCGATCGTTTTTTTATTTATCTTTTTTTCTTTTGCTGCAATCTCCGCTGAAGTGAAAGAGGTTTCCGTTCCTACTCGAGAGGTTGCTATTATTGTGACCAAAGAGGGCTATTATCCTAAGAAGATCTCAGTCTTTGAGGGGGAAAAAATTAAATTTTTTGTGACCTCTACTGTCGAGGAACCTCACTGCATGATCGTTGAATCTCATAAAGTTTTTATGGCCGCCAATAAGGGGAAGATCACAGAATCTGAAGTGGTCTTTGATAAGGCCGGAGAATTTGCTTTTTATTGTCCTAGCTCTAAAAATGATGGAAAAGTTGTCGTGATGAAAAAACAAGTCACGGGCCGGGATGTCGCTTCCGAGAAAAAAAATGCGCCATCGGTGTGGACACCGAAAGAATATTAGGAGAGTTGACTCATGAGTAGCGTTTTTCAAGACGCCATTGCCAATCTCCTATCTCCGATAGGAGATCTTCTGAAGGACCCTTCAGTTTCCGAAGTCATGATCAATGGCCCTCATGAGATATTTGTTGAAAAAAAAGGACTGGTTTACCGAGTTCCAAATCAGTTTGCTGACAATGAGGCACTCATGGCTTCCATGCGCGCCATTGCACAATCTGTTGGTCGTGTGATTGATGCAGATAATCCACGTCTTGATGCTCGTTTGCCAGACGGCTCGCGTATTGCAGTGGTCATTCCCCCGATGGCCAAAGCAGGTGTGACAGTTGCCATTCGTAAATTTTCTGAAGACAAATTAGGATTGAAAGATCTCATTAACTTTGGGTCACTGTCTCCTGACGGTGCCCGATTTTTAGATTGCTGTATGTACCTTGGAAAAAATACTCTTGTGAGTGGTGGAACAGGGTCGGGGAAGACGACAATGCTAAACGTTCTTGGTGGTCGAATGCCTAAAACTCAGCGACTGCTTATTATTGAAGATGCAGCGGAATTACAAATTAAAGCAGAGCACGTTGTTCGCTTTGAAACTCGTAAAGAAAATAAAGAACGTGGAATTAAAGAAGTGACGATCCGAGATCTCGTTGAATCGGCCTTACGTTTGCGTCCTGATAGGATTATCGTGGGAGAGGTGCGTGGGCCTGAAGCCCTCGACTTGTTGAATGCGATGAGTACGGGTCACGAAGGTTCCATGGGAACAGTTCACGCCAATACTCCCCTTGATGCTTGTACGCGACTTGAAACCCTGTGCCTGATGGGGGAGACGAGAATTCCTCCAGATGCTATTCGTAAGATGGTGGGAAGTGCGTTGCAACTAATCGTTCAGTGTTCTCGTTATCACGATGGGGGACGACGGACATCCCATATTTCTGAAGTCCTTGGTGTGGATGAACATGGCCGCTACATTGTGAAAGATATTTTTCGTTGGGTTCAAACGGGCAAAGATCCAGACACTCATAAGTTCATTGGAGAAATGGTGGCAACTGGTTATGTTCCAACATTTTTTGAGGAATTTATCGCCAACAAACTTCCTTTTCCAAAAACAAATTTCAAGGCTCCTGATTGGGCTTTACCAATACTGAAAAAAGCTTCATAAAATCATCCGCGTTTTGGCTTCTCTTAACACTGGCACTTACTGGAAGTGTGATGTTGTACCTTGGTCCTCCAGGAAAATTGGATGGACGCTATTTTTATACCATCGCTGAAGGCAGATCCTACTTATTAAATCTGAACCTTGAACAGAGGGCCAATTATCTTTTTGGAGAATTGATTGATCTTTGGTTTCTGGTAAATTATTCGTGGCTTTTCCATGTTTTAATTCGGAAAAGATATGTGTTTATACCTGGGCTTTTTGATTTGGTAGAAACGCTGCTCATCCTGAGCTATTTGATCTCAGGAGACTATTTCCCCATGTTAGACCTTCTTCCTTTTTTTAGTGTTCCCAAGTGGTTTCTTGTCGCAGGGATAACTGTACAAATTACGGTCCAGCTCTTTAAAAAGTATCTGAAAAAATAATTTGCTGCAGAGCTCATGAGACTTTTTTTTTCCCTAAACTTCAATTCTGCGGTAGTTTGATGGGCATATACAAGGAGTGTTTATGAGTAATATTAAGACCATTCATGCCAGACAAGTTTTGGACTCTCGTGGAAACCCAACAGTTGAAGTCGATGTCACTACTGAAAATGGATTTGTTGGACGTGCTTCTGTTCCCTCTGGAGCTTCAACGGGAAGTCGTGAAGCGCTTGAATTGCGCGATGGTGATAAGACCCATTATATGGGTAAGGGAGTTCTTAAAGCGGTAGAAAACGTCAATAAACACATCGCTCCTAAGCTCATTGGAAAAAATGTTTTTGATCAACGTTCGATTGATCATCTTATGCTTGAGATTGATGGAACTGAGAATAAAGAAAAACTTGGGGCCAATGCGATTCTTGGGGTCTCTATGGCCGTGTGTCGTGCGGGTGCTCTTTGCAAGGGAAAGCCCCTTTATAAATATCTCTTTGAAGATCTTAAAGTTCCTAATCCGGTAGGAAAGATGCGTCTACCGACTCCACTGATGAACATCATCAATGGAGGAGCTCATGCTTCAAATAATCTAGATATCCAAGAGTTCATGATTGTCCCTCATATGAAGAAAAGTTTTTCAGAGAACTTTCGTGCTGGAGTAGAAGTTTTTCATCATTTGAAAAAAGTTCTTTCAGATAAAGGTTATTCAACAAATGTTGGCGATGAAGGGGGCTTTGCCCCAGATCTCAAAAGTCATGATGAAGCCCTCGAATGTATTTTGGCTGCGATCACCAAAGCTGGATATAAACCTGGTATCGATATTTCTCTTTCATTAGACTGTGCCGCTTCAGAGTTTTATAAAGATGGAAAATACGAGATGCAGGGGAAATCTTATACAGCAGCTGAAATGATTCCTTACTACGAGCACATGATGTCGGTTGCTCCGATTTACTCGATTGAAGATGGTTTTGATGAAAGTGACCGTGAAGGTTTCATCAATTTTCAGGCAAAGCTGGGCAGCAAACTTGTGAATGTTGGGGACGATCTTTTTGTGACCAATGCCAAAATTCTCAAACGTGGGATCGACAATAAAGAGGCCAATGCGATTTTGGTCAAAGTGAATCAAATTGGTTCACTTTCTGAAACCTTTGATACGTTAAAACTCGCCTTTGACAATGGTTTTAAGGCCATTATCTCTCATCGTTCTGGAGAAACCGCAGATGCTTTCATCGCAGACTTGGCAGTCGCTAGTGGATCTGGTCATATCAAAACCGGATCTGCCTCTCGTTCGGATCGAATCGAGAAATATAATCAACTTCTCCGCATAGAAGAAGAGTTGGGAGCGGCGGCTCTTTTTGAGCCAGTTAAATAAAACAAAATGGGGGGACTTCGGTTCCCCTTTTTTTTTATTTGTCTTGAACACCTTGGACACCTAAAATAAATTCTATGAACACCAAGTTTTTCCTTGGACTGACTTTCTACCCAGAGAACTCATTTTCCAAGACCATAGAAAGTTTTCGGCAGCGTTTTGATACAAAATATCAAACCAATCCCTACTTGCATCTTCCTATTGTTCCTCCATTTGAAGTTGAAGTGACAGAGACCAAAAAGCTACAACAGGAACTCGTTGAAGAACTAGAGTCTTTCTATTTTGAAAATACGGCACATCATGCACTTAAATTTGCCGGTCTTGATGTTCATGAATATAAAAAAAATAAAATGTTGTACTTAAAGCCAATTATTGAGGAGGAGCTTGCTCTTTGCCAAGAATCGGTATTCTCTATTTGTCAGTCTTATATTTCAGATAGAGAAAAAAAAATGAAAGATGATAAGAAAACTTTTTTAACTATTGGCCGATTTCAAGATCCTCTAGAGCTTCATGGCGCCATCGATTTGGCCAAAAAAGAGTTTCAAGAATTTACAACTCTCTCTTACCAGTCCATTTGCTTGTTCTCCAAGAATAATGGAATTTGGTACAGGGAAGCAGATCTCGTGAGTTTTGAGAAACCGGATGTCTCATTTTTGCAAGCGAATGGAATTATTCCCTCATGAAATATTTATTTTTATTATCACTCATTGTGGGACAAGTTTTTGCTCAAGAATCTGTAACTTCTTACTATGCGCCGATGAGAGTCCTCAGGGCCAAGGGCTATCAGCTTGGCCTTTATGGTGATTCTTTCCTGACTTCTAAAACAGTAGATGAAAATGGAACTGTCCAACCACTGGCCAGCGGAACATCTTTTCAAAGAGTTCAGTCTGAACTGTCAGGGTATTATGGGGCCACGAGTGATCTGCAATTTGGGATCGGAGCGAGATTTCGACAAAATAAGGATGTCCATATTGATAGCACCACACATAGTAACGTGAGTGGATCGAGTACTGGTTTGCAATCGACCTTTTTTAATTTTAAGTACGCATTTGAGCCCGTCGATCAAATGCAGTACAGCTTAGAGGGGACTTTCCGTTACACTCCCTACACAAACGAGGAACTTACATCCACTTCTGATCCATCAGTCCTTATATTAGGAGATACTGGGAATGAAATTTCCGGTGGTTTAGGTATGACTTATTCTAGTAAAAGTCATAATTTTTTAACTCTCAGAGGGGGATATCGTCGTCCTGGTTCTGATTTGGCCCATGAGATTTATTGGCAAGCTGAAGGAGCGATGGCCTGGAAATATATCGCACTTGTCGCCGGAGTTGATGGGGTGAGTTCACTTAAGGATGATCCGTATGATGGTAAGCCAGGCGGAGATCGGCCCAATTTAAATACCGGCTCAAGTCGACTTTATAATTCTATCAACCGTGAATGGGTAACTCCCTATGCTGGGGTTAATATCGCTCTTGGAAAGACGTGGAGAGTGGAGCTTCGAGGGAGTCAAGTTGTCAGCGGTCACTCGACAGATCTTGGAACCGCTTTTGGGATCAATCTCATTCATCGGGTGGAAAAAAGTCAGCTCAAAATAGTCGATAACAAATTCAAAACATACGACACTGAAGCAACAGTGACTAAAGTTTCTCCCAAGCAAGAGTACGTGGTGATTGATAAAGGGCTTGCAGATGACTTTTATAAAGGCATGAGGATCGATTTTTTTGAATTCGATTATGTTGGTGGAAACATCCTCGTTGCTACTGGAGTTGTGGTTCAAACTAAGTCTGACTCTTGTATTGTCAAAATCTCTCAGAAATTCAATTTGGAAAAAGAAATTAAAGAAGGGCTTATCGGACGTGGTTCACTAAAGTGAGCTGATGATAAAATCTTCCATCGCCTCAAGAGAAATGGCCTGTTTCGCATCACTCACAGATTCACTCGGTCTTGGATGACATTCAACCATAATCCCATCAAGACCTAACTGGAGACTTGCTCGAGCAAGGGGAAGAACAAATTCGCTTCGTTTTGATCCGTGGCTTGGATCAATGATAATTTTAAATCCTGATTTTTTAGCTTCTAAAGCCGCTATAAAATCCAGTTGGACCCCAGTCGGTGAAGTCACCGAGCGAGTGCCACGCTCACACAGAACAACTTTCTCTTTTGGAACTCCACCTTGAATGAGATAGCGGGCCGATTCGAGCCATTCTTCCACTGTATTGGCAAAGCCACGTTTGAGTAAAACATAATCTTGATTTGGACCAAAATGTTTTCCAACGGCCTTAAGCAGTTCAAAATTTTGCATATTCCGAGCACCAATTTGGATGATTGAGGCCCAAGGTGCAATCACTGCTAATTGATCAGAGGAGCAAGCCTCGCAGACAAACTTCAACTCTTGCGATGAATATGTCTTTCTTAATTGCTCAAGAACTTTAACCCCATCTGGGCCGAGTCCTTGGAAGGAGTCTGGATTCGTCCGAGGCTTGAACAGCTGAGTTCTCATATAAATCAGACCATGCCTCTTAAGCATGGCGGCCACCGGAGCAATCTGCTCAAGAGACTCCAGCGAGCAAGGGCCTAGAATAGTTAAAAAAGGACGTTTATTTTCCATAGCGGGCAATTTTTGTTTGCTTGTAACCAGTTGAGATCAGGTTAGAATGATATAAAGAATTCTTACTATACTGACAAGGATTAAAGCTCATGAAGCCTCGAGGATTGAAGTTTTTACTCGTATTCGTCCTACTTGCTTGGGGGACTAGCTCTTTTGCTAAGCGGTTTTCAAGCAAATACTGTGAATTTGAACTTCCTCCAGGTTGGGAATGTGCACTTGAAGGTACTGAGTATGTCTGCCAAAGTGAAAACGCAGATCGAAAAAAAGAGTCGATCATCATTCTGGCCGCCAAGATTCGAGGTGAGCAGGATAACCTCGACGAATACATGGCCTACCTAAAAAAATCAAAAGACTACGCTCTTCCTGGTGGCAAAAAACAAATTTCTGAGCCTAAGAGCACTAAGATGAGCCGAATCAACGATCAACAATGGGTGGATGCTCTCCATTTGGCCTCTGAAGTACCAGGTTTTTACACTCGCTAC
>CANFNX010000055.1 GCA_947448495.1 Bacteriovoracaceae bacterium
GGAACTTGAAACGATATCACCAATATCTGAAATGTTCACTAAAAGGGCTTTTTTCATTCCCAAATCCTAACATTGATAGGTTGGTTATTCTAGGCTTTAATAGGATGTATGAACGCAAAAGAATTCGTGAAAAAGTTAGATTTAAGTCCACACCCCGAAGGTGGTTTCTACAAGGAAACCTATCGCTCTCAAGCTTCTACTGGAATTTATTATTTGCTAGAGAGAGGTCAAAAATCAAGTCTCCATCGAATCAAGTCGGATGAAATGTGGCATTTTTATGCTGGTGACTCCCTGATGATCGTAGAGATTAATGCTCAAGGTGAAGTAAAAGAAACTCGCCTGAATAAAGATCTCTTTCAGTATGTGGTTCCTGCTGGGATGTGGTTTGGAGCTTATCTTCCACAAGGGAGTGAATTTGCTTTAGTGGGGTGTACCGTCGCCCCGGCCTTTCGTTTTGAGGATTTTGAGATGGGAGATAAACACAAACTTCTTGAGCTTTATCCAGGGGCCAGTGAGGCCATCCTACGACTCAATCCCTGATTTAAATCATTTATTTAAATTTCATAGATCAGGTTCAAAGATTGATCGCTTTCGTAAATTAAACTCATCCAAACTGAGGAGTATTTATGAAGGCATTATTATTATCTCTTGTTCTTTTATCTGCCACTGCATTTGCCACTGACAAAGTTAAAATCAATGGTCGTCTTTTTGTAGCCGAAGGTTTTGATGACAATGATTTGGTTGAAGTGACTGTTGTCGGAACATTGCCAAATACTTGTTACCGTAATCCATCTTTTGAAATTGATAATAAGGACAATCTTTTTGAGATTCGTTTATTTGCTCAATATTTTCCGTCAAAAGAAGGTTGTCGAAATGTATCCATGGCCTATTCTGAGACGATTAACTTTGGTATGATGCTTACTGGTGACTATGTGGTAAATCTTATTAACAAACATGGCACAGAAGTCAAAAATCTTCAAATAAAGTCAGCGACCACTGCACTCGTTGATGAGTTCCTCTATGGAAATATCAATGGTGTCGTCGAGGAAGAGGATAGTCGTGAGGTAGAGTTAGTGGGGGTGAATCCTGTGAGCTGTCTTGTGTATGATAAAATGATGACGGATGTTCAAAAAAATATGATTGTCTTACGTCCGCAGTTTAAAGAAGTTGGCCCTTGTGAAAATAAAGCGACACCATTTCGCATTCGCTACACAGTTCCTTATTTAGAAAATAAAGAATCAGGTGTGCTACTTCACGTAAGAGTCATGAATGGTAGATCGTATAATTACTTGTATCAGAATCGGCTTTAGTAGACTTTAAGAAGGTTTTTCATTCTTCTTTTTTATTTCCTTCACATACTTCTTTAGCATCGACTTTAGTGTTTCTCTTGCCGCTATCTTCCCCGGCTTTGTTTTCAGGGCCGTGAGTAAAATTTTAACTTTCGCTTTTGTATTCATTGTCGCCTTTTCAATTTAGAAATTGTTTATTTTTATTTTCGTGAAATGGATTCATTGGTCATTGCTCTGAGGTAAGCTCGCGGCGCTTCTGTGATTGTTCTTCCGTTAGACGCCCAAATGGATGGGCGTCCTTAACCGGAGATTTCATGGAAGAAATGCTGAGGGTTCTGACTCTTTTTATTCTTTTGTTACAGCTCGCTGTAATCTTGAGAATGTATTGAGTGGATTTAGGGAGGTCTGAACCCCCTCCCACCTCATCATTCAAATTAAATTTATCATGATTTTGGAATGCTTCAAAATGGAATTTTTTTGAAGTGCTTTCAAATAGTTAACGTGTGTCTACCTGGCACCTTTTTAATACCGATAAAGCAAATCAGTAAATGACGTCGTCTCTTCATTGAAAAAAGACTTACTCTCGAGAACGCGTGCAGAAACAAAAGTGAAATGAGGGCGAAGCAGTTTTTGATACTGCTCGCGCGAGCGATGAATGGCGTACTCATCTTTGAAATCAAGCTCAGAGACCTGACGACCCAGTTCAATGTTGGTTGGGACCGTGAGATAGAGATATTTGATCCGTTGACTTAGAATAGGAATAATTTCTTTTAGATCCTTGTCACTGAGATACTGAAACACGGATGTGCAGATGCCAAGGTCAAATTGATTATTTTTCTTGCGATCCGTCCGACACCAGGTGAGGAGATCTTCCTCATAGATTTTGAGATCTGTGCTTTCAACTGGTCGGAGCTTATCGAGTTTCGCCTTCCTAAAGGCAAAAGGGGAGGGCTCAATACCAACCGCCCGATGAGGAATAAATGTTTTAAGCATCTCCCGAAAAAGGTGACCATAGCCGAAGCCCAGGTCTACGATGGTGCTAACATCAACATGTTCAATTGAGAGAAAGGATTTGAGGTAACGAGCGTGGTCTCTCGCATTGCCAATCCCATCCATGCTCATGGGGTCGGAGTAATTTTTATCCCAGTAGGTTTTGTCGAATTTAGTCATGAGTTAGTTTTGTTCTTTCATTCGCAATTGTCAAAAGTGAACTTCATCTAAAATTCAGAAGAACAATCGAGACGAAGAAAGAATGGCCCATCTAGGATGGGCCATCTTCTGTAACTTTCTTCCGTTTGCCGCCCAATGAAGGGCGCCTTTACCGAAGGATTTTATGGAAGAAATGATTAGGGTGCTTACTTTGATCATTCTTTTGTTACAGCTTGCTGTAATTTTAAGAATGAATTAAAGGGCTTTAGGGTGGTAGTAAGCGCTATCACCCACCTAATCTTTCAAGTTGATACTATCACGTCACTCTTTCAGCGCAAAATTGATTTTTTAAAGCGAATATTCGATGAGTTAAGATGGGATTACCTGGCACCTTTTTGGTAACTGTCAAAAAGGTACGTGACACCTTTTGGGGGGATCCGCTAAACTGCATCAATGAAAAAAGTTCTTGTGACCGGTGTCGCCGGATTTATTGCCTCTAAGACGGCAGAGTTTTTGCTCCAAGACGGTGTCGAAGTCGTCGGCATCGACAATATGAACGATTACTATGACGTTAATCTTAAGAATCTTAGACTTAAAAGTATTTCGACTCATCCAAAATTCAAATTTCAAAAAATCGATATCGAAGATAAAGAAGCTTTAAAAAAACTTTTTGAAGAGCACCAATTTGATGTGGTCTTCAATCTTGCGGCCAGGGCCGGTGTTCGTTATTCCATGGAGAACCCCGATATTTACATGAGCACAAACGCTCAAGGGACATTGAATCTTTTAGAATGCATGCGCGCTAAAAGCGTCAAGAAATTTGTCCTCGCTTCGACTTCATCACTCTATGCCGGCCAGCCAATGCCTTTTAAAGAAGAGCTTCCGGTTAATACTCCCATTTCTCCCTATGCTGCGACCAAAAAAGCGGCAGAGGTGATGAGTTATACCTATCACTATCTTTATCAGATAGATGTTTCAGTTGTTCGTTATTTCACCGTCTATGGGCCAGCGGGTCGTCCGGATATGTCGCCGTTTATTTTTGCCGATAAAATTCTCAAGGGTGAAGAATTACCAGTTTTTGGAGATGGAACACAGGCCAGAGATTTTACCTATGTTGATGACATCGCAAGAGGAACGATTCTTGCGGCAAAACCCCTAGGCTATGAAATTATCAACCTCGGTGGTGGGAATAATCCTTATACTCTTCTGCAGATGATCGCACTGATGGAAAAGTATTCGGGTAAGAAAGCTCGGCTTAAACTGAGTGCAAAAGTCGCGGCTGACATGGATGTGACTTGGGCGGATATAACGAAGGCGAAAACGCTTTTGGGATGGGAGGCGAAGGTTGGATTTGAAGAGGGGATAAAAAAGTTGGTGGAGTGGCAGAGTCGCTCATTTTGAAAAAATAACGGCGCAGAGCAAATTTCTTTTATATCTTACTGAGTACTGGTATCTTTATCCCATGAAAAAGACAATTTTAGTCACTGGTGGAGCCGGTTTTATCGGCTCAAATTTTATTCCTTATTTTCTAAGGTCTAATCCTGAATACCATATCATTAATTTAGATAAACTGACCTATGCAGGAAACCTTCAAAACCTCACAGAAGTAGAAGGGAATCCAAGCTACTTATTTGTCCAAGGTGACATTTGTGATCGTCCACTCATCGAAAAAATATTTCATGATTTCGACATTCAGGGAGTCATTCATTTCGCGGCTGAATCTCACGTGGATAATTCTATCTCTGGACCGGGTGAATTTATTCGCACTAACGTTAATGGTACATTCACGCTTTTGGATGTCGCTCGTATCAATTGGAAAGGTAGGAATCATCGTTTTCATCACATATCAACTGATGAAGTTTACGGAACTTTAGGAGAGACGGGGCTATTTACTGAAACAACTCCTTACGCCCCGAATTCACCTTACTCTGCTTCAAAGGCCAGTTCGGATATGATTGTGAGGGCCTATCATCACACTTATGGAATGAACGTTGTCACGACGAATTGCTCGAATAACTACGGTCCGAAACAACATAATGAAAAATTAATTCCCACCATCATCCGCAAAGCTCTTGCAGGGGAAAAAATTCCTGTCTATGGAGATGGTAAAAATATTCGTGATTGGCTCTATGTCGAGGATCATTGTACTGGAATTGATCTTGTTTTTCATAAAGGTCAATCAGGTGAGACTTACAACATTGGTGGAAGAAACGAAAAAGTGAATATTGATATTGTGAAAGAAATTTGTTCGATTATTGATGAAAATAGACCAAGAGCAGATAAGAAACCGTATTCAGATCAAATTGCATTTGTCACTGATAGACCTGGTCATGACAAAAGATATGCGATTGATGCAGCTAAAATTGAAAACGACTTAGGCTGGAAGGCAAGAGAGAATTTTGAGTCAGGTATCAAGAAAACAGTCGAATGGTATTTAAAATTGCATACTAATTAAAAACACCTCAAAATTTAAAGGCGATTCATCTGAAATTTAGAAGAGATACAATCTAACTAAATAAGAAATCTTCGCCTTGGCCTCTGATTCTGTTTTGTGATTTTCTTAGTTCCTGATCTTCCTTAACAAGTTCTTTGCGACCTTCAATTGAACCCCATTTTACAATTCGATCATGATTCTCTTGCGCCAACCATTGTTGGGTAGGATAGACTTTAGAATATTTCCGTTTAATATTTTCTATTTCATCCACGAAGCCAGATTGAGTTTTTGCCTTTTTTAATTTATTACTACCAAATTTTGTAACCATTAATGATCTTTCTATAAAGGCCTTTGGGTCTCTAACAGATATGGTTACTTCAGGGTAACTGCCATAGTGGCATCCACCACAACTGTTTACAATCTTATTAACATCACTCCTGTTTCTGATTTCCCCTGAGAGATATTGTTGCGCAAAATTAGGATCTTTCAAAGACGGGGCTTGCCTTAGTGAATAATCGCAGCATGTACTGAAGTCTCCGTTGGGGCGAATGGCAAAATAAAGATTCGGACTGTCGCAAACATTGTTTTTTCTCCAGGTAGGAGAGTTACCTTTGAGAAATTGCATTCCACTCGTAATAAACTTTTCCGAATCAAAAAGTGGTAATCCCGCTCTTTTTAACTGAATGAGTTCTTTTTCTAACTCGTCTAGATATCCAAATTGACTCTTTCTAAATTTAAAAAAGTCATCATAACTTCTAAAACCCATGGGACTTTCTTGATTTGCAATATGTACCGGGACAAGAGAAACAAACCAACCAATATTTTTGGCAAATTCAAGGATTGCGGGAATTTCCATATAATTGAACTGACTCAATACGGTTCCAAAACTTAAGATCGCCGAATCTTTTCTAAAAATACGGGATATCATTTCAATCGTTTCAATTGCATTCTTACCACTTCCCGGGACGGCATTAATATAATCGCTCGTTGCAAAATCTAATGAGTCCACAGAAACATTGATGTCCCTTGCCCCAGCTTCATAACAAGCTTTCAGCATGTCTTCAGTGGCATAATGAGTTCCTGCTGTTTGCAGTCTTACATTGAGACTATGCTTTGTGAAAATTTCCACGATCTGAGGCAGATCTTTTCTCATGAATGGCTCACCACCAGTAAGTAGAACTATCGCTCCACCAATTTTCTTCAAATTTTTAGCACTTACTTCTATTTCTTCAAGCGACATCTCTGGGATACGGGAGTTCGTTTCTACGATGTTGCACTGCCTGCATTTAAGATTGCATTTTCCGTTAATGTAGAATTGAACATAGTACGGCGTTTTTTTAGTCAGCATTGCTTTTGCGATAGATTTATAGGTATTAAAAGTGAACATCTTCTTGCCTCTTCTAGAGTAAAAAAAGCTTTCAAAGCTTAAAAAACTGTAATTTAATATGTCTCAATCTTATAACCCCAAAAGATACACTTTAATTTTAAGGATAGGAATGGATTTTATAGAACAAAAGGAAGCCGAATTTCATGATGAGTGGGCCAAAAGTACTGATCTAGAAAAAGTATTTGTTGATCAAGCATTTGAGTCGATTTCAAGCCCTGAAAATCGCCAGATCATTAGCTGGATGGGCAACATTAGGGATAAGAAAATTCTTGAATTGGGATGTGGCCTAGGTGAAGCCTCGGTTTATTTTGCAAAGCAAGGTGCGGAAGTTACGGCTACGGATATCTCACCGCAAATGGTCGAAACTGTTAAGAAGTTAGCGCATCTGCATAAAACTCAGGTTCGGGGTGAGGTTGTCTCAGCTAACAATTTAAATAATATTCCCGATGACTATTACGACTACATTTATGCTGGTAACTTACTCCATCATGTTGAAATACGAAAATGTGTAACTGATTTACATCGTAAATTAAAAAAAAATGGAGTTGCATTTTTCTGGGATCCGATCGCTTATAACCCCGTTATCAACGTCTATCGCAAGATTGCAACGAAGGTCCGAACTGACGATGAACATCCATTAAGGACTTCGGATATTGCAGATATTAAAAATATTTTTTCAAAGGTTGACCTAAGATTTTTTTGGTTAACTTCTCTAGTTATTTTTATTTGGTATTATTTTGTTAAACGTATTGATCCAAATAAGGAGAGATATTGGAAAAAAATACTTGAGGATTCAAATGATATTGCTCCATTACTGAAAATCACTCATGCAATTGATGCCTTTCTTTTTAAATTCGTACCACCTCTAAGATATCTGGCATGGAACGTTGTTATCAAGGCTGTGAAGTAAAAAATGAAACTTGAAATACTTGTGCCCGTATTTAATGAAGAAGAATGTATTGCTGAGACATTTAGAAGGTTAGTAGATGTTCAAAATGCTTTAAAGTCTAAATTTGAAACTACTATTGTTTTCATTAATGATGGTTCATCAGATAAGACTCTAGAGATGCTTGTTGAGTTAAAAAATAAACGGCATGATGTAAAGATCATAAACCTATCAAGAAATTTCGGGCACCAACTTGCTCTCACTGCGGGGTTGGATTTTGCAGAAGCCGATTTTGTAGCTATTATTGATGGAGATATGCAAGATCCACCAGAACTGATTCCAACCATGTTGGAAATAGCAACTTCTGGATTTGATGTCGTATATGGGCAAAGGAATTCTAGAGTTGGAGAAACATGGTTTAAGCTTTTTACTGCAAAAATGTTTTACCGTGTTCTCAGTCGAATGTGTGAAGTTGAAATCCCGAAAGATACCGGTGACTTTAGGGTTATTAGTAAAAAAGTCCTTGATTGTTTGAAGTCCATGAGGGAGAGACATAGGTTTATTAGAGGGCTTGTCCCATTAAGTGGTTTTAGGCAGTTTGCTTTTAAGTACGACCGGCACGAAAGATTTGCAGGTGAGACAAAATATCCTTTGAAGAAAATGTTCCGCTTTGCACTCGATGCGATCTTCTCTTTTTCGACTCGGCCTTTAAAATTTATTAGATATGTTGGATTAAGCTCACTTGTTATTTCTGCTTTTCTCTTACTAAAAATAATTTATATTAAATTATTTAGTGAGCAGGTTATCCCCGGTTATTCATCTATGGTTGTCATCCTTGTGTTCTTTAGTTCTGTTCAGATACTTTCCATCTCAATACTTGGAGAATACATAGGAAGAATTTTTGAAGAAAGCAAAAAACGTCCGTTGTATTTTATTGATGAGATCATTTAAATGGATATTCATAAGCATATATCTAAAACAGACTGGATAGTTTGCGGATTCATTTTAACGCTGTTCGTTTTTAGGCTTTTTTTTGGTGTTGATTTAACGGACGAGTCCCAATATGTGAGCCAAGCTTTTTTGCCTTATATGCATGGAAGCTTTTTTGTTAATGATTTATTTATTCAGCAGTATCTTTATTTGTTTTATCAACCGATTACTAAGATTTATTTTTCTTTATTTGGCACCAGTGGTGCTTTTCTTTTCTTAAGATTTATTTTTTTATTTCAATCTTTGTTTTGCGGTTGGTTGATTTATCGTTTTTCAAGAAACACTTTTGGGACTAGAGTTGCGCTTTATATGGGAAGCTGCTTAATTTCCTTTATTCCCTTTTCGATTCCTAGCTTAAGTTATAATACCGTCGTCTTTCAGTTTGTACCAGTTGTTGCGTCTTATTTTTTGCTTTGTGATCAGAAGTCTGTCCCACTAACAGCTCTAGTTTCATTCATGTCTGTTTTTGTCGTATGTGCTTATCCACCAATGTTGTTAGTTGTGATTCTGATGATGACACTTCATCAAAAATGGGACGGGGCATTCGCGAGCATTATTGATTTACACACCAAAGTTTGGATCGCATTCGCCATAATCTCAACACTCCTATCTGTGTCGCTTATTTATTTTTCAGGATTTGATAACTTTTTTAGATCACTTCAGTTTTCTTCTTTGTTTACCTCGACAACCCTCAGTGAAAAAGGGCTCGCATTAATTTTATCGTTTTACAAACCATTGAAATATATCTTGGGTTTCTTGGTGATCAAGTATTTTTTGATTAAAAAATTTAAGTTTAATGGCTTCTTTGAAGATCATCGTGGAGACTTGTTGTATTTGTTATTTGTCTACTACGTCATAAACTCAAAGTCCGGTTCGTTTGGGAGTCTTGGCCATAAAGTTGTCACGATACTTTTCATAAGTTACTTTTTTTATCTTTTGCCAAAGCTTCAATTTGATAATCGTTCAAAGTTTTTAATTGTGTTATTAGTTGGTGGGGGCGTGTGTGGCTTTTTTAGCAGCAATGGAGTCGTAAATGCTTGCATGACACTGGTTGTAGGTCTTGTCCCCATGCTAAATGAAGGTGTGAACCTAAAAAAAGGACGGTCCATCGTCCTGCCGCTATTGTTGACGCTTTTAATGTATTCTAATTATAAGTTTTTTTATAGGGAATCTCCTTTCTTCAATTTAACGAGTCAAATTCCTAGTGGCTCATTCAAAGGAATCTATACAACCCCTGAAAGAAAGCAGATTCTTATGGATATTGAAGAGGATCTTGAAAATCTTAATCGTAATAGTTCCCAAAAAATATTTGCTGCCTATTTTCCTGCTGCCTATACTTTTGGTCTTGCAATACCTGAAACTCACATGCTCTATTTTCATGATGCGAGGTTGACTCCAGTTCAGGTTAAATTCGCAACAGAAAAAATGAATCCTCGGTATATTGTCGTTTTAAAACATGTTAATCTTGAAACGACCTCCAATTTATGGGCACAGTTCTGTCGTATTAAAAGTTGCCAAGAATTTATAAAACGTGGAAATTATACGATCTATTCTCGAATTTAGTTGATGATGCTTTTCGTTGATTATCCTGATCGAACTGTAATCTGAAGCTTACATCTCAGTAGAAGTATGAGATCATTTTTCTTATTCAAAACTACGTATCTTTAAATGAGATCTAAATTTTTAAGAGGAAGAAAGAAGTTATGAAGGGAATCATACTGGCCGGAGGTAGCGGTACTAGACTTTTTCCAATTACGAGGGGAGTTTCAAAACAGCTACTACCTATTTATGACAAGCCAATGATTTATTATCCTCTCTCCGTACTTATGCTCGCTGGTATTAGTGAAATACTTATAATTACAACACCAGAGGATTCAGATGCTTTTAAGCGATTACTTGATGATGGTTCTAGATTTGGCGTGAAAATTTCATATGCTACTCAGCCAAAGCCTGAAGGGCTCGCTCAAGCCTTCATCATCGGTGAGGAATTTATTGGAAAAGATAATGTTTGCCTCATCCTAGGTGATAATATTTTCTATGGCCAGGGTTTTACACCGATATTGAAAAGGGCCATTCAAAACAATAACGGAGCTACAGTTTTTGGATATAAGGTAAAGGACCCTGAGAGATTTGGAGTCGTAGAATTTAATGATGAGATGAAAGTATTGTCAATTGAGGAAAAACCTACAAAACCGAAGTCGAACTATGCAGCTACTGGCCTTTACATTTATGATAACCGAGTTATTGCTATAGCAAAGAGTATCAAACCATCTCCAAGAGGAGAGCTAGAAATCACCACTGTTAATAATGCTTACTTGAGTGATGGGTCTCTTAAGGTTGAATTGCTAGGTCGAGGATTTGCCTGGTTAGATACGGGGACCCATGACAGTCTTATTGAAGCCGGTCATTTTGTAGAAACCATTCAAAATATGCAGGGGCTTAAAATTGCCTGTGTTGAAGAAATTGGCTGGAGAAATGGGTGGCTTACAAGTGATCAACTCTCTGTTCAGGCAGATTTAAATTCTAAAAATGAGTATGGTATATACCTAAAACAAATTTTAAAAGAAAAAGCGAAATAAATGAATTCAGATCTAGTATTTCTTGAAGGTATAAGAGATGAAAGAGGCTTACTGGTTGCCTTAGAATCTCATAAAAACATTCCCTTTGATGTTAAAAGGGTCTACTACCTTACTGACCTGAAAAGTCTAGAGCCTAGAGGTTTTCACGCTCATAAAAACCTTAAACAACTTGCAGTATGTCTTCGTGGTAGCTGCCGCTTCATTTTGGATAATGGTTTTGAAAAAAAGACCTACAATCTTGAGAATCCAACAACGGGCTTATTAATTGGTAGTCTTGTCTGGAGAGAAATGGATCAGTTTAGTGACGATTGCTTGATATTGGTATTGGCCAGTGAGCTTTACGATGAAAATGATTATATTCGTGATTACGAAATCTTTAAAAAAGAGGTCTCGAAATGATTCACCCATTGAGTGATGTTAAATCATCAAAAATAGGACCCAATACGAATGTGTGGCAGTTTGTCGTCATACTTACAGGAGCTGAAATTGGTAGTGATTGCAATATTTGTTCACATTGCTTTATTGAAAATCAAGTAAAGATTGGTAATAGTGTGACTATAAAAAACGGTGTTCATATTTGGGATGGTGTCACAATAAAAGACAATGTTTTTATTGGTCCTAACGTTACATTTACGAATGATATATACCCCAAGTCAAAAAATCAAAACTTCAAACTTGAGCAAACAATTATTGAAAATGATGTGTCTATTGGTGCTAATTCTACAATCTTACCAGGTCTTATTATTGGTGAGGGGGCCATGATTGGAGCTGGTTCTGTTGTAACTAAAAATGTTCCAGCTTTTAGTGTCGTTGTCGGTAATCCAGCAAGAGTTATAAGAAAATTGGAGAAAGTATAATGATTCCATTTTTAGATCTCAAGGGCTTAAATCAAAAAATTTCATTAGAGTTGAAAGAAGCTTGTAATAGAGTTATCGATTCGGGCTGGTATATTGATGGTAAGGAACTCGACACATTCGAACAAAAATTTGCTAATTACTGTGGAGTTAAGCATGTGATTGGTGTGGCCAATGGATTGGATGCACTCACTCTAACACTAAGGGCGTGGAAAGAACTTGGAAAGATTGTTGATGGTGATGAGGTTATAGTTCCTGCAAATACATACATTGCAAGCGTCTTGGCCATAACTGAAAATAAATTAAAACCAGTATTTGTAGAGCCAGATGACAAAACATTTAATCTTGATCCTCAGAAGACCCGACAAGCAATTACTCATAAAACGAAAGCGATTTTGCCTGTCCATCTATATGGTCAACTAGCTGCCATGCCTGAGATTTTAAATATTGCAAATGAATTCAACCTCCTTGTTCTTGAGGACTCTGCACAGGCACATGGTGCAAGTTTGGACGGACGTAAAGCTGGTAACTGGGGAGATGCGTCTGGTTTTAGTTTTTACCCGGGTAAAAATTTAGGAGCACTTGGGGATGCAGGTGCTATTTCAACTAATAGTGATGAACTTGCTGATGTACTAAAGCAGTTAAGAAATTATGGATCGAAAGTTAAATATAAGAATGATCTGAAGGGGGTTAATAGCCGTTTAGATGAAATTCAAGCTGCCATGCTTTCTGTAAAATTGAAATACTTAGACTTACAGACTGAAGAAAGAAGAAAAGTTGCGCGTTTTTACTTAAAGAATGTTTCAAATCATAAAATTGAATTACCCCAAGTTATTCGTGATGAGAGTCATGTATGGCATTTATTCGTGATTAGAAGTACTAATCGAGAAGACCTTATAAAGCACCTAAATAGTAAAAATGTTCAAACGCTCATTCATTATCCTTTTCCGCCACACAAACAAAGGGCGTATCGAGAACATAACGATATATCTTTGCCTATTACAGAAAAAATTCACGAGCAGGTACTTAGCATTCCAATTAGCCCCATTATTTCTGACTCTGAAATGGCAGCTGTTGTAAATGCATTAAATTCTTACTGATTATTCATAAGTTTGATTTTAATTTGTTCTTTTGGATCCATTGTTTAAAGTCATTAAAATATGTCAGTGGAGAAATGAAACTTTTCACGAAGACAATCGTCGTTGATCTTACAAATGGATTAAATTGAAAAACGATATTAGGAAACAAATGAGCAATAAAGTAATAACTTACAACTCTCTGAGGCGTTAAGTTTTGTTGATCAATAAGAAGAATTATAAAAAATAGTACTACTGCAACTAAATTAATTACTCCCCATAATTTAATCTCTCCTTCAAGTATAAATAACTTGGATCGAGCTAAGTTAAAGAAATAAATGATTGGCATAAATGAAACCGCATTGAGCACGTACTCAGCGCCATGGTATTCAGGCCCGTATAGTGTACCAATAATTAATTTTGAAAATATGTTTGTGCCTATGACTAGTCCAATCGATAACCATATACATGAAAACAAGAGCAAGTCTTTCCTACGGTCATAAAGCGCATGATTAAGAGACTTGTTTTTGACCAACACAGGAAAAGCTGACGTGCAAAATGCAAGAGGAAGGAAATACCATAAATCAACTAAAGTGAAAGATACCGTGTAATGTCCTAGCAAAGCTTTATTTGGTAACTTTTGTAGAAAATAGAATGGTAGTCTTTGTTCAATAACAAACATTATTCTGATGAATAAAATAGGCCAGCTTACTGCAATGATACCCTTTTTAAATTTGTTAAGTTTCAAGTCCGGTTTAAACTTAAACTGCTTTAAATATCTAGATAAGATGATTAACTTTGAAATGCCTTCTTCGATTAAATAAGTCAGCAAAAAAAACGGAAGCTTAAGGCGAAAGAAGATACCCAACATTCTAAGAGTTGTTCCGCTTGCATAGCCAGACATTCGGCTCCAAAAAACAGCTTTTGCATTTATTCTTGATAAGAATGGCTCTTCAAAACTAAAAAAAGGGCCAGTTATAAAAAAGAAACTATAGAGATTGATTAAGTGAAAAAGTTCGATGTTTTTTTCGAATAGCAAAAAGTAATTAACAGAAAATAGACTTGCAGCACCTATTAAAGATCCGGCGAGCCTGATACCAAATGCATTATTTGTGATTTCACTCGTCTCTTTTTCATTTTCTATTAATTTCTGAGCAAGAGACTCGTCAGCACCAAGAGATATTAATGGGGTGAACACCAGCATGAAACTGATTACATAACCTAACTTTCCATAGTCTTCTGGTCCTAAATATCTCGCGACCCAGGCATGGGTAAAAACTCCGATCGAAATCTTTATAATCTTCTCTGAACTCAAGTAAGCAATTAAGGTTACTACTTTTTTGTGAACTGGTTTATCAGCTTTTATAGGCATGTAAAATAATTCCTTAGAGCATCTTTAATAAATCAAGTTGTTCTATCAGATTTTTGGCATCGATATGATAGTTAGAGCGATAGGTGTTATGATGTGAGGCTCTGTAATAAGTATAAGTAAGGTTCACTCCTGCGAAGTTAGCTAAATTAGAAAAAGCAGAGAAATCACCAATCTCCTTGGCCATCCAACAAAAAGCTTTAGTTCCTTCACTTGAGAATACTATATTTGTCCATGCTGCTCCAGTCGGTCCAACAATGAATTTCGCATTTCTAAATATGCTAGCTTGCTCAAGAAATGAATAATCCTCTATGAAAATCTTTTTGTATCCATGCTTCTTAAGCTCTAAAAAGATTTGCTCCTGATTATAGTCTCGAATAGATCCACGTCGTGCGAGGAATATTTTGTCTGAATATGTCTCACCAGAAGTGGCTTGATAGTTGCTAGCAAGTTGACGAATAAATTGTACGGCTTCTGGATGAAAGATGCAATATTGTGGCTTAAAGCCAATCCCTCTTAGATTAAAAGGTAAAATGTTTGGGGTGGTGAGAGTTATAAGACTTCTAACGAGGTACTCTTTATCCGGCTCCATATAAGTAAACTGAGCATTTAATCCTTCTGTCGCTTTTTGAAGTATCTCATGGAAATTTTTTATTTCTCGCACTTTGTGACTGACAAGAAAATTGATTTCTTTATCTTGAAATTCTGATTTTATAAAATAAATCTTAGGTATAATCTCAATCAGCCAGTGATAATAATTGGAAGCCCCATTTCCTGCGAGAAAGAAGCCTTCTTCTATCGAGACTTGTATCGATCTCTTTTTGATTAAAGCGAGAGAGTTAGAGTGTTCAAAGAGTGTTCCACCTCTGTAGTCTGCTAAATCATCTTGAATCGTTGAAACTCTTTCTACGTAAATGTTTTGTTTTGTGATTGGGTGAGATGAGTCGCAAGTAACCACGGCTGATTTAAATTCATAGAGTCTAATTTCTGGGGTTTCGACGATTGCAGAAACCATATTCCCGTTTATGTCTTTATGCCCAATAGATTGATAGTAACTTTTTGAACGAAGCTCCATTAAGACGTGTTTGTTCGCTAAGTCTAGCCACTGCAGGTTAATTAATTGTATGTGCTTAAATTTTGACGAGAGCAATGGAAGTAACCTGAGAGTTATTTTACGAGTGTAGTTATTTGAAGCTAGTCCAAGGATAATCCGCCTTAATTGCGGTGGTATAGAGTAAAGAAGGCTGATGAGGTGTAGCGTCAATCTATTTGTTTTTAATCTCGATCTCATTGTCGTCTTTTTATCAGTAATGGATTAGGAGCTTATTTAAAACGTAGCTACGCAAGATCTGAGGTGTTAGGGCGACAGTCAATGCGATAGCTTTTTGGGACAGAGTCAACTTATGAAAAATTTTTTTATTTTCCGAAATTGACGAAAAGCCTCTTAGCATAACCATTTTGACGATAAAAATAAATTGATATCGACTTATTTGAGCTATAACTCTTGAATCTTGAGAGTATTCATTAAGAGTCTGCATGAACCCATCATAATACCATTTAAATCTCTTTTCGAGATTGATATTTGTTACACGATAGATCGCCCAAACTTGATCTTTGTTAAGTATCTTTCCACCAGCTTTTAAAATTTTAAGCCACATAGAATAGTCTTCAATTAATAACTCTTCAGAATACTTCCCAAATTTTTCAAAGGTACTTCTTCTGAAAACAGCTGTTGGTGCGAGAATGCAATTTCGTTGTATGAGTTGTTCGAACTTTATCTCTCCTGAACGTAATAACTTTTTATTTCTAACAAGCTTTCCATCCTCATTTATAATTTGAATCGCTCCTGTTATGACATCATAGTCAGGGTTCTCTTGCATTGCCGTAACTTGTTCACTTATCCTCGTTGGCGGCATAAGATCATCGCTCGCCAGAAAAGTTATAAGTTCACCTGAAGCTAAATCAATTCCTCTGTTTAAGGTTTTAGTTACACCTTCATTGCTTTTTAATATTAATTGGAACGAGAACTCTGATTCAAGTTGCTTAAGAATTTCATGCGACTTATCTCTGGACCCATCATCAATAACAATGAGCTCAAAGTTTTTGTAATCTTGCGACATGATTGATCTAATACATTGTTCAATAAATTTTTCGTGATTATATGATGGCACAATAATACTAACGAGCATTCTGTTTACCTTGTTTATTGTCCGGCACCTGTTAAAACAGTTTTAACGGTTTTCAAAATTACCAGCAGGTCAAGCCATATACTTCTATTTTTAACGTAGTATAGATCATACTCAAGTTTCTTTTTTGAATCATCTTGAGAGAATCCATATCTAAAAGTTACTTGGGCCCAACCGGTTACTCCAGGTTTTACAAGGTGTCTGAGATTGTAGAAAGGTATGTTGGGTGATAATTGTTTTTCAATCATTTCAGGGCGTTCTGGGCGAGGACCCACAAGGCTCATCTCACCACGAATGATGTTAATTAATTGTGGCAATTCATCTAGCCGTGTTTTGCGTAGAATTTTGCCAATTGTTGTTACCCTGGCATCTCCAGGTTTTGCCCACTGAGCGCCATGTTTTTCAGCATCTACGACCATCGATCTGAGTTTATACAGCTTAAAAGGGCGATTGTTCTGGCCTGTTCTGATTTGTTTAAAAAAGATTGGGCGACCATGAATGAGAAGTAAGAGAGGTAGAATTATTGCAGCAAAAGGAATAAGTAAAATTAGTAATAGGATTGCGACACTTTTATCAATCGCGAGCTTAAGCAAATCGTAAGAACGACTCTCTTGATGTCCACAGTATTCAATAAACCAAGACTCATCGATCGCCTGAAGTGGAATTTTTCCAGATATCTTTTCAGCGAATTGGGCAAGATCAATAATCTCAACTCCCGATCCAAGCATAGAAAAAATACGTTGGTAGAGTTCTTTATTAGAAAGGTTTCTCTCAATAGCTATAAGCTGGGTTTTCGGTGGTATAACTTCACTTGTGGAGACGATTTTGTAACCTAGATGTGGTTTTCTAGAAAGTTCTTCTTGTACGATTTCAATCGTTTCAGCAGAACCAATAAGGGCGGTCTCACGTAGTAGCACGTCTCTTGAAAAATAAGTGAAAAAGAATTTTCGCCAAAAGTACATGAGTGGGATGGAGATAAGACCTAATAGTAAGAGGTTCGTTTTAGGTGTGATATCTCTGCCCTCAATGGGAAAGAGATAAACGAAAATGAAAGAAACCATTACTGAAAGAAATGTGGAGCGAAATATGGAGATAGGGAGGCCTGCAGGGTTGTATGTACGTAAAGTGTAAAGACCTTCAATGAAGTACATCAAAATCCAAAAAGGGAATACGAATGAAAAGAGATTGTAGTGCTTGGAAAGATAGCCCTCAGAGGGATGACCAAGTCTTCTCGAATAAACAATGATTGTCAGAGAGAGCACAAGGATGAGTGCATCTACGAGTAGAAGAAGGATTGTTTTTGCCCTGTTTGACATGCGTCAATTTATACCCATTTCCAAGAAAGGTGTCACGTACCTTTTTAACAGAATGTGGCTTCCGATTTAATTCAGGAATGAGTCAAAATTAAAATATATTTAAATCATTCCAGAGCAAAATCGATACAAATGAGATTGGAGTTAAGTCTCGTTTCTAGTGTCTTTTTTTTGCCCAAGCAAGGCCGAAGAAATTGCATAAAGAAAGAATATCATCGATGCATTATTGGCA
>CANFNX010000056.1 GCA_947448495.1 Bacteriovoracaceae bacterium
GGACTTAACACTCCAAGATACGCTTCTCTTCCAGGGATTATGAAGGCCAAGAAAAAGCCAATGGCCCAATTCTCACTTTCTGATGTTGGTGTAACAGACGCTGACCGCCGAGTGAAGTATTCTGGATTCAGACTTCCTCCTGAAAAACCAGCAGGGAAAAAATTTGATGCAACAGATGCAGCTAAGCAAAAAGATGTTGTCTCTCAAGTGGTAGGTCTTCTTAGAACAGAAGCAAAAATTCTTTAATTTTTTTGAAAGGATCAATATATGGCAAACGTATTAGTTTTTACTGAGCTTCATGATGGTCATGTTAAGCCAGTTACTTTAGAAATTCTTGGAAAACTCGCTGGTCACTCAACTGATGTCGCTGTAATTGGCGATATTTCAGCTGACCAAGTCGCCGTTCTTGCAAAATGTGGCGCCCAAAACGTTCATAAACTTAAAGGGGCCAACCTTGATAAGTATTCACCAGAGGGTTACGCTAACGCTCTTGCTGAATTCATTAAGTCAAAAAGCTTTGACTATGTATTTGCTGGTGCCACTTCTATGGGTAAAGATCTTCTTCCAAGACTGGCCACAAAGTTCAATGCTGGGCTTGCTTCTGATGTTGTGAATTTCACAATGGAAGGTGGTGCTTTCGCTGGAACTCGTCCACTTTTCGCTGGTAAATGCCTAGCAAAAGTTGAAGTGACTGGACCGAAGCCACATTTTGTTTCGATTCGTCCCAACGCCCTTGGTATGACTGAAGGTGTGGCGGCCGGAGCTGGAAACACAGCTGACGTAAACGCTAACGCTGGTGAAATCCGTGCAGCGATTAAAGAAATCATTAAAGCGGCTTCTACGAAAGTCGATTTAACTGAGGCCAATATTATTGTGACTGGCGGACGTGCAATGAAAAACGCTGAAAACTTCGCTATTCTTAACCAAATGGCCGATGTGATCGGCGCAACTGTTGGTGCCAGTCGTGCAGCTGTAGATTCTGGTTATGCACCTCATGCTATGCAGGTAGGTCAAACTGGTAAAACAGTGGCCCCTTCTCTTTATATCGCTTGTGGTGTTTCTGGAGCGATCCAACATTTGGCCGGAATGAGAACCTCTAAGGTGATCGTTGCGATCAACACTGATCCAGATGCTCCTATCTTCACGAAAGCAGATTACGGGATTGTGGGTGACTTGTTCACGATTGTTCCCATCATGACTGAAGAATTTAAAAAGCTTCTTGGAAAATAATCCAAATGAAAAAGCCGGCGAAAGCCGGCTTTTTTATTACATGGCTTGAGGGCCATCAAAATTAAAAGTTTGGACTTGATCCTGACCAGGCATTTCTTGAGGTTGAGCAGATTCTTGCGCTACCATATCTTGTTGCTCTACTTGTTCTACCGGCATATTTTCATTCGCATGCATTTCGGCTACTTGCTCTTGAACTTCTTGCTGAGGTTGCTCTGACTCTTGAGCGATATTCACTTCTGAATTCACTTCTGGTGCAGCTTCTTGAGCTTCGCCATTAGAAAAACAGAGCCTTGTACCTTCAAGTGGACCATTCGTCAGTGTGACCACGTAAGAATTTGTCCCATCCTGGTACATCATTCCACTATATAACTCTCCATTCATATCATACTCAAAAACATTTCCACTCATTTCAGAGAATGAAACTGATAGTCCTTCCCCATTTGGAAGCGAGACACTTAGGCTTTCAATGACACCATTACTTGTATTTAAACTCCCTGAAAATTGAGTTGGAGTAAGGCCTTGTTGCCATTTTTTTGGATTAATCACTGAAGATAAAGTGAGATTCAATTCTTCTTGGACAGCAGCTTGAGAAGCAACTTCCACAGGAGACTCTTCACCTGCCATTTGCTGCAATTGTTTATCAGACAGAGAATTTTTGAATTGTCTATAAACGGCAGCTTGTTTCACTGATACTTTTTGCCAGTTTAATGAAGCTGCGACCTCCCGTTTTGAGACGAAAACTCCATAAACCTCATCTAGCCTTTTTACAAACTTCACTTCCTCACCCACAAAATGGGTCTCAGAATTAATCACCACGGCATTATAAGTTCCAACGGTCACAAAGAGACCGACGGCCAATCCTGTGAAAAACTTTTTAGAATTTTGTGACCATTTCATAAGAATCCCCTCATTACATTTCCCTTGTAAGAAGCAAAGGAGATGCCAAAAGAATTCAGGCTAGATGGTTAAATTTGTATACACACTGTACAGTCTTTAGTGAATTTCTATAGGATTGACGAAATTTTAGACAGTTTCTGACTATAACATCGACGGTTCGATGACTTTAAATTTAAATCGTGAAGAAATGACTCTTCCCCAGTTTTGGCCTGTCAATGAAGAACTCAATTGCAAAGTATAGTAATCGTCACGGATCAGACTTAGCCAAATTTGCTGATCCAATCGATCTAGAGAAGAAGGACCTATAATCCAATGATTCTCGCCGCTCGAAAATCGGCCTTTATTTAAGTAAATTGTGTCAAAGAGTGGTTTCATTTGTTTCCAGCCAGTGGAACGTAAAATTTTGATATAGAGATACTGCGAGTTTTCGGGAACTTTAAACTTCAGATCGAGTCTACTATCTTTTAGCTGCTCAATTTTTAAATCCTCTATTTGTTGAAGAAGATCTATGCGATAACGGCCGACTTTATTTTCAAAATCCACAGTTTCATCCGCTAATTGCATGAGTCTTTCAACGTCTGTTGTGATCCGGCTTCGAAACTGGATACGTCCAAATGACATATTTGTTGCAGATAAAAAATAATCGACATCCTGTTCATCTAAACTCCACAGGATTGCTCTCATCGCGGCAATCGCCATTGAATGACGATGAAATAATTTTTTCAGTTCGGCTAAGGCTTTCATTGTTTCTGGTAAGGTTAAATTTTTTTGAAAGAGCGCCTGTAACTTCATCCATTCTTTATAAAAGTCTTCCGCTTTTTTTGGATCAATGAAACTTTTCTGGCTAATGGACCATGCTTTTTGACTTTCAGTCATAAGAAATTTCATCACTTGCGATTGAGTAAAGTATTGACCAAAATAAAATGAAGATCTTTTATATCGTGCCATTTTAAATTTTTGATTCGGTTGAGGTCTCAATATGGGGAGTTCTGGAAAAACCTGGCGGCCACCAAGTACAGACTCTATATCATGAACATAGGAAGCCATTTCTTTACCCGAAGTGTTCACATCTTCATAAAAAGCTTCTGAAACAAGCTGGAAATTATTTTTGCCTCCAAGTTCAAAGCCAGATTTATCTACAATCGTGGTAAAGATAAAATTTTGCTTTTCCCCACTCCCCCAAGCACTGCTCCAATCTTTATTCAGTTGATAAGTACTTTTGAAAATTTCTCTTGTTCCATCATCTCTCTGGATTGTAGCCGCCAATTCTTTTATTTCGTGGCCACGATCAAATCGCAAAATCCAGTCCAAACCAAACTGATAAGAAGAACTTTTGAGGATTTCTTTTTGTTTTCGACTCAAGAGATGTTCCACACCTTGGTCTTGTCCGAGGAGTCTATGGGAACTATGAAAATCCCCTTTCATGGCATGGCTAAACGCATCCCTTGCCTGTGGGTGTTTCAAATCATACCGATACCCAATATCAAACTGATTAATGACTTCTCGATTGAAAGCCATTTTAAATGGAATCAGGGTCACTTCTGTTGCAGGAATTTTTGTCTCGGCCCAACTTCCCTCAAGTAAAACCTTAGCCTCTAAAATTTCGACTTTGTTAGTTTGGGCGCCTAAGCTCAAACCCTTGCGGAGCGACTTCAATCGGGTTAGCTTGACCCTTACAAACCGCTCATTCTCTTTTAAGAGCGTGATTCTAAATTCACCGTTAAGAATAACTTTGGCGCCGGCACCTATAGTCAAGTCAACACCCTTCATGACCTTTAGTGGAAGGAAACCACTTTCAAGACCTAAAGAAACATTGCCACTTGAGGAATAGGAAATAAGATCTCCATTACTGAGTTTCTTTAAGCCTTCAGGAGTCCAAGGAATTCGCCACAAGCTGATGAATGGATTCCAAATTGAGGACAGTCGTGGGCGCATCGTTGGGTCAAACATCCACCATTTCTGCTTAACTTTCTCACGCTTGATTTCTTCCTCAATGATCTCTTTTTCTAATAGTTCAGGTCCTTGAAGACGCGGGACGAGCGCTGAATCCACTTGCCTCAAGTGAGTAACGCGAAGTTTTCCTTCCACACCTAAGTTGAAATTTAAGGGAGAAACAGATGAAGGACAAAGCGGCCATGAGTATTCAAGTCCATTGCGATTAAGGGAAATTTCTAGGACATCGTTGACCGTATAGCTGTTTAAAATATCTTGATTGTCATAAATGGAACGTTTTACAGATATTTTTGAGTTGAGATCATGGCCATTATGATTCAGCAGAGTGACTTCATCGATTTTCTCAAAAAGAACGTTTGAAAGTTGGGTTCCGGATCTATCAACTTCCTGAGAAAGATTCGTCCACATTTTATCCGGCCACGTTTGAGTAACAACATCTGCCCAAGAGTTAACGCTTGAGAAAAGAAGGAGGACTGATAAGAATACAAGGTGAATGGCCATAAGCGAGGACAATTTAGTGAGGAACAGTTCAACTGACAATGAAATTAGTGATGATTTACTTGATAGCAAAAAAAAAGGCTCCCTGAGGAGCCTTTCATTATTCTGTGACAGGTACTTGTTTTAAATAATCAGCATGGGAAGAGCGAAAACGCTTAAGGGCAATGACCACAAGATCATCAAGCGATATCTTTGTGTTTTTCACCATTTTCTCAAAATCTTCAGCTACATCTTTTTCAATTTTCACTTTAAGTTCTTTTAATTCACCTTGATTTTGTTTTTGTGACTTCATACAGACCCCTAGTTTAAAATTTTGGCTATTTTACCCTATTTTTCAAAACTGTCATCGTCCATTGTTCGAACCCCTAAAATCTTTAAGGCATTCTTTTTACGCAAACTGACAAGGGCCATGGTAATTTCATGATCCAAAAGGTCACAATGCTGGTAGATGTCAAAAGGCGAATTCCATTCAGTCAAGGCCTCTAGAACTTCGTACTCTTGAGGAGTTACTGGCATGATATCATCCATAAACTCCGCGTCGATAATGATCTTTACGTTTTCTGGTGGGCGAGACTTCAAGGATTCTTGGTATTGCTTTACCACATTCCCCATTTTCGACTTAATAACGGCATAGGGATAATGAATTTGTCTTTCAGCATCTTCAACGACTTCAGGTTCAATCACATAATTAAAAGAGTTCAGGGCATATTCTTGGATCAATAATTGATAAAATGCTTTGAGCCCTTTGGCCTGCTGAAAGACGACCTGAAAAAGCTCACCGCTTTTAAAAAGTATATGCCCGAGATACTGGCGGTTAAAGCTCGAAAGAATATTAATTTTACCCGTAAATTGAACAGCAATCTGTTCTTCAACGATATTAATGATCTTCAGTTCGGCTTCCATCATTTTTGAAATCCTAATATTTTTGAGAAAAATCCTGTTTTCCCTTGTTCTGGAGACGGTTGAAAAAATTCATCCACCTTATGCCCAACAGTTTCAAATGACTTCCAAACGGGACGATCCTTAAATCTTGTTTGAGACATATACGGCTCACCCATATCAGAACCTGTTCTGAGTTCAATTTCTAAGGGAATTTGACCCAAGAATTTTAAGTCCATTTGTTCAACGGCTTTTTGAACACCACCTTCGCCAAAAATATGGTGTTCCGTTCCGCAATGGCCACAAATAAAAGAACTCATATTTTCTACCATACCAACAATAGGTAGATTCAATTTCTTAAACATTTCTGCTCCCTTTTTGGCATCAAGAAGAGCAATGTCTTGTGGAGTGGAAATAATAATGGCCCCATCGACATGAGCATTTTGTATCATCGAAAGTTGAATATCTCCGGTCCCCGGAGGTAGATCAATTAATAAATAATCCAGTCCTGACCAATCAACATCGAAAAGAAACTGGTTGAGAACTCCGCCAAGCATAGGACCGCGCCAAATCACTGGATCTTGCTCATTGATAAAAAATCCAAAACTCATGAATTTAATTCCATAGGACTCAATAGGAATGATTTTTTTTTCTGAGTTAGACCTCGGTTTTTCATCTCTTTTTCCAAAAATCATCGGCATCGAAGGGCCATAAATATCAGCGTCAATGATGCCCACTTTTTTTCCCATACGATGAAGTGTTAAAGCGAGATTTGCGGTAAACGTTGATTTACCCACACCACCTTTACCAGAACCAATCGCAAGAATTTTTCCAACCCCTGGAACTGGTTTTTTCTTATCTATTGTTCCGTGGCCAACCTTGAGCTGTGCCGGTGCAGCTGCCGGCTCTGGTGATTTGGTAGCAGAAGACTCCGATTTGTCCAAAGCCTTAAAAACGTCCTGTGATTGATGAGAGACAGTTTTAACCATGATATTCTCTAATCCAACTAGATCACTCAAACTATCAATGATGTTTTTTTCTATCTCACGTTTCTCGTTTGGTGAAATGCCATCCCGGTTATATTCGACAATCAACTTTTCATCATTCAGAGTAATATGTTTCCATCGTCCTTCACTCCCGAAAGTCTGTCCTGAAACAGGATTTTTGAGTTCACTCAGTCTTTTTTTTATTTCATCGATCATAATGACATTCCTTGATTTTCCGACTTTTATTGTCCAGATTTTTTATCCAGTGATTTCTAGCTGGTAGAAATTATGAAGTCATTTTATGATGGTATCTAAACGTTGAATAGGACTAAAGCTTTGGCTTTTTATAAACGCTCTATATTTTTGATTAATCCGAAGTTCCAATTGGGTTTTGGCCTGATTGTATGCTCCATTATCTTTGTCTCAAGCCTTCTTTATCCGTTGTTTATGATGGATTTTTTTAATGAACTTAAAAATCTTTATCCTGAAATGGCCGATGGTTTAGAAAAATCCAAATTTCAGATCATCATGCTATTGGCGATTATTCAGGTCGTCTTCAACTTATTAGTCTTCGTGATTTTCATCTTTTTAACGCATAAAATTGCCGGTCCCATGCATAAGTTAAAAATGCATCTTACCCATATTCGCGAGGGTGGGGCGATTACACCTTTAACCTTTCGGGATGGGGACCATTTTCAAGACGTAGCCGAGGAAGTAAGTCTTTTCCTTGAAACGGTTGCGCTTAACCAGGAAAGTGATTTTCAGTATGTGGATGAAATTTCCAACTACATTAACAATCTTTCCAGTGTTGTACCTGACGATAAAAAGCCTGTATTAAATGAAATTTCACGAAGATTGCTTGAAATTAAATCACGTTATAAAAACGATCTTTAATTCACCAAAAAATTCCTATTTTTGTTATACTTATCACTACTCTCCATGACGGAGAAATGAAGATTGTAGCCATGAAACTTAGCTTCTTATTTTTGTTTTTGACTTTTTCTGTTTGGGGAACGACCAAGGTTGCTCCAGATGCTTATAGTTTCATTTCACATTCAGATCAGTTGAAGTTACAGAGGCAAGACCAGGTAAGTGCCGAACACATAAGCAAAATCTTAAAACAGATGGGTAAAGAATCGTTAGGTCTTGATTTAGTACAAAAATCACTAAAGGAAGTCGAACGCTCTAAGCATTTTCAACCTTTTATTTCATGGCTTCAGTCGATCAAAGAAATTCTAAAGATTCAATCAGCGCGTGACATGATTGTCCATTGCAAGCAGCAGATTCAGAAAACAGAACAAGTCCCATTGGAAAAGATTCTCACTCGAATTGCTTCGAACTACTGTCGCGAAAGAACTCTTGAAGCTATTGCAAAAGAAATAGAAAAAACAAATACCATTAGTGATGATGCTATAGATTTCATCGACGAAAACCTTAAGTTTTACTTAACCAAAAAGAATAAAAAACATTTTGCACAATTTATTCAATCACAAGTCACAAAACCCGACATCATCAAAAAGTTGTCACAAAACGTTACGACCTATAGTGTTCGACATGACATCGTTCCCTCGCAGGAAGTTCTGAAAGACATGCTCATCAATGAAGAGATCACCAAACTCATTCAGGAAAAAGGTTTTAATGTTATCCAGAGTAAGAATATTTTTTATGGTGAATTTGGAAAGCTCATTGAGCAAAGCTATAAATCCCTCGAAAACAATCCTTCAAGTGATAAAGTTAAAGAACAACTGAGCTTTCTAAAGAACTATTTAGACCTTAACCAGGACCATTTACCTGTCGATCTCTGTCTTGGTCGCTTAAATGATTTTTCAAAAGCCGTTTTTCGGGCAAAATTTCATGATCTTTCACGAGACATCCTTAAGTATGTGATTAAGAAAAACAATAAAGAAATCCAAGAGGACGCTCTCTATTTTTATATTTGGACTTATATTTCCCAGGGTGATTACAAGGAAGCCCTTACAGTTGCTAAAAAATATGACCTCATCAGCAATCGGGCGAAGATTATCGATGCGCGACTCAAGTTTTGGATTGGTAACATCTTTGAAGAGTTAAATGAAACCAAAGAGGCGCTCAAGTTTTACGAAGATATCATTCAATCGAATCCACTCAGTTTTTATTCCATCATGTCTGTAAAGAAAGTCCAAGTGCTTAAACCCGATTCACAAGTTGTTAACTTCTATCATTCGACTGCTCTTAAGTCGGGAACGACGCCCATTATTGATCTTCAACAATTAGATCAAGATTACTTATCCTCACTCATTAGGCTTAAGGCATGGTCGACGATTGATTCCCAACGACTCATGAAGCTTGAATTGAAACGCCTTAGACTTCACAATATGCCTAGGTACATCGTTAATATTAGTTCTGATAAACAAATCCAGGCGAAATCTGACCTTCACCTGCTTCACGCTAAAATTATTTTGGACTCTGAAAACTTTCTTCCGACTTTTAGGTATCTTTATGAGGTCTTAGATAAGAAGGAGATTGTTTTTAATCGTTCACTCCTAGAAATTCTTTATCCCGATCCTTATCTCAAAGATCTTACTGCCTTACTTAAAAAAGAGAATCTCGATCCCTTGATCGTCTTATCCCTTATACGGCAAGAATCAGTTTTTAACCCAAATGCACGATCTCCCGTTGGAGCACGTGGCCTGATGCAGATCATGCCTTCGACGGCGAAAAGAGTGAAGCGTGGGACAAAAGAGAAGCAACTTGCAAACCCTAAACTCAATCTTGAAATTGGAACAAAGTATTTTAAAGGTTTAATGAAGCGATATGATGAAAATCTCGTCTATGTTCTGGCCGCTTATAATGCAGGTGAAGGACGGGTTGATCGATGGAGAGGAACGCTCTTCGATTCAGACCAAAGCATTTTAAAAAATATTGAATCCATACCGTTTCTTGAAACAAGAAATTATGTGAAGTTGATTTTTAGAAATATCTTTTTCTATAAATTGTTGCAGGAAAAAAAAGAGCTCACTGATCCCAGTGAGCCCAACAAAATCTATGATGTAAAACTAGGTTTTAAACATTAAATTTGAAGTGAATGACATCACCGTCTTTCACTTCGTACTCTTTACCTTCCATACGAAATTTCCCGGCTTCTTTCACCTTCGCTTCTGAGCCAAGGTTAAATAGGTCATTACAGTGATAAACTTCAGCTTTAATAAAGCCGCGCTCAAAGTCAGAGTGGATAACACCCGCTGCTTGAGGAGCCTTAGCTCCTTTCGGGAAGGTCCAAGCACGTACTTCTTTCACGCCGGCAGTAAAGTAAGTGTACATATCAAGCATTTCATAACCAGCACGAATCATTTTTGAAAGTCCTGATTCTTCAATCCCGATATCCTTAAGGAAAGCATCTTTTTCTTCTTTAGATTCAAGTGCTGCAATCTCTGACTCAATTTTTCCACAGATCGTAATAACTTTAGATCCTTCTTTGGCTGCAATTTCACGTACTTTTTTTACATGCTCATTTTCTTGAATGAGATTCCCTTCATCGACGTTACAAACATAGAGCATCTTTTTCATCGTTATGAGATGAATGTCTGAAATAGCCTCAATTTCATCTGCATCAAGAGCAAGTGAGCGGGCCGGAAGTCCTTCCTCAAGAGTTTTAACTAAGCGCTCAAGGATCGGTTTTGAAATTTTAGCCTTTTCCTGAACTTTTTTATCTTGTGACTTAAGGTATTTATCAAGAGTTTGAATCCTCTTAGTTACTGATTCAAGATCGGCCAGGGCAAGTTCAATATTGATAACTTCGATATCAGAAATAGGATCCACTTTTCCGGCAACGTGAATGATATCGTTATCTTCAAAACAACGGACCACATGGCAAATGGCTCCTACTTGGCGAATATGCCCTAAAAATTGATTTCCTAGACCTTCACCTTTTGACGCTCCTTTCACAAGTCCCGCAATATCGACAAATTCAGTGATCGCTGGAATCAATTTCTCGGGTCCAACAATTTTGGCAATTTTTTCAAGACGATCATCGGGAACATGTACGACACCAACGTTTGGTTCAATGGTGCAGAATGGGTAATTGGCAGCCTCGGCCGGGGCAGAAGTTAAGGCAGAAAAAATAGTTGATTTACCCACATTTGGTAACCCTACAATTCCACAGTTCATGCCCATACATATTCTCCTAAGCTAAAAGATTCTTCTTATTATAAATTCCAACTTTATTTATTCCCTCTACCACACAGGAAAGCATCGGGTCATGTAATTTCTCTAGAAGAAGCGGAAGTTGGACCTGCTCTTCTTTGCTAAATGGGCTAAGTACGTAATTTGCGACAGATCCATGAACCGGACGGCCGATTCCGACTCTCATGCGGCCAAATTGATCTGTCCCCAAGCACTGAGCAATCGACTTAAGTCCATTATGGCCGGCCAGCCCTCCCCCCATTTTGAAATGAACCTGCCCAAAGGGAATATCTAACTCATCATGAATCACCAAAATCCTTTCAGCAGGAATCTTAAAAAATGCGGCCAGAGGTTGAACCGATTCACCAGAGAGATTCATAAAGGTTTGGGGTTTTAGCCCATAAAATTTATGACCCTTATGAGTGGCTTCTGCGTAGAGGCCTTTGAACTTGGTTTTCCAATTAGCTGAACCAAAAGTGGGAGTGTGATCGAGTAAGAGCCAAGCGATGTTATGCCTGGTAGCCGCATAATCAGATCCAGGATTCCCAACACCTACAATTAAATCAAACATATTAAATGAAAAGAGAACTTACCGAATCATGGTTGAAAGTTCGGTGAATAGCCTTGGCCAAAATATCTGCCGTCGAAATAACTTTGATTTTATCGACTTTTTTACCTTCATCACTCAAAGGAATGGTGTCGGTGACGATGACTTGCTCTAAAGCTTCACACTCGGCAAGCCTGCTAATCGCTGGGTGCGAAAAAACAGGATGGGTTGCAGCAGCGTAAATACGATTGGCCCCATTCTTTTTGAGGGCATTCGCAGCCTGAACGAGGGTACCTGCTGTATCGATCATATCATCAATAATAATACAATCTTTCCCCTTCACATCACCAATCACATTCATCGCTTCTGCGACATTTGGACCAGTACGACGTTTATCAATAAGGGCCAATTCAGTTGATAGTTTTTTAGCAAAATGGCGAACACGTTCAACCCCACCAGCATCAGGTGAGATACAGATCAGATTTTCACGATTTAAATTTTTAGTGATGTATTCAAGCAAAACAGGTGAGGCAAAGATGTTATCAAAAGGTATATTAAAAAAGCCCTGAATCTGACCAGCATGAAGATCCATGGTCACCACACGAGAAGCTCCGGCGACTGTCAGCATATCGGCGACTAATTTAGCCGTAATGGGCGTTCTTGGAGCACTTTTGCGGTCTTGACGAGAATAACCATAATGCGGCATCACAGCAGTGATAGAATTAGCCGAAGCACGCTTGAGCGCATCAATAATAATCAAAAGCTCCATTAAATTTTCATTTACTGGTGCACAGGTTGATTGAAGGACGAAAACATCAGCTCCGCGAACGTTTTTTTCAATTTCACAGTAAACTTCACCATTAGCGAAGCGTCGAATTTGAGGATTTACGAGAGGAACATCTAAGAATTCAGAGATTTTCTTTGAAAGAGTAGGATTTGAGGTACCCGAGACTAGAACGATTCGTCTCACTCTGAACTCCTTAAAGATAAAAGGTGGTAGGGGTGGCAGGGTTCGAACCTGCGTATGGCAGAATCAAAATCTGCTGACTTACCACTTGTCGACACCCCTACAGAGGAACTTTTTAATGTCCAATGAATATAAATTACCCAAAGCTTTTTTGCAAGTCATCCGCAACATCTATTCGACCTTTTTTAGGCCCTAGGTCTTTCCACATCCCGAGGGATTTTATAGAGTTTTGGGAATTACATTTTGTCTACCAGGGAGCTTCCGTGACCGTTAAAAGGTTTCGTTACATTTCGAGTCTCATTATTTCTACTCTAAGCATCAATTCTGCCATGGCGCTGCCAATTGATTGGTCTGGGGTTTTTGGCGCTGATACCCATATGATTAACAACACCTGTAAAACGGGAGACACAGTTGTTAAGGATTTGACCAATAGATCTGGAACTGAAGGAATTACGGGTGACTGTGCCGCGAACTTTCAGACTTATGTTTTTAAGATGAATCCTCAGATCATCGTCAACGATGGGGTGACACTGAAAGGGGAATTCTCTACCGGTCATATCCGTGGTGGTTTTGCAGGAGACAATTCAGCTAACAATCAAGATGGCTCGGGCAACAATTCTTATTTTTTCACAACACCTGCTCAACGTAGCACGCTGAACATCAATCAGATGTATATGGAGCTTTATGCTGATACGGCACTGGTGAAAATCGGACGTATGAGTAAGCACTACGGATTAGGAATTGTTTTTGATAACGGCTCAGATCCTTGGGATCGATTCTTAACAATGTATGACGGGATTGACGCCGAAATGAAAGTGGGAAACTTTAGCCTCACTCCTTATTGGGCCAAGATTTCAAGTTACAACAATAGTGCGACTGGTGGTTCAGTTGGTTCAAAGCCGAATGGAAGCTGGGATGTGAGTGAGTCCGGGGTCACTGTAAAATATGATAATAAAAATAAAGACCTTATTGTCAGCCTTTTATACGCCAAAAGATCGTCTGAACCGAAGAATACTTTTTATCACGCTGATACAGGGAATTCGACCCCTCCATCAAATACTCGCGGCGGAACTAAGATTACCATCATCGAGCCTTACATTTCGAAGAAATGGAACAAATTTAAAATCGCCGCAGAGGGTTCCCTTCAGTCTGGTGATTATGGCAATGTGTACCAAGATGGAACAGGTAAATCAAAGCTCTCTTCAAGTGCTTATATTCTAGATGCTAGATATGAACTTAATCCTAAATGGGATCTAGGCTTCATGGGTGGACAAGTTAGCGGGGATAAAGGGGCTACCAATAAATTTGAGGCTGCTTACTTGCATCCTAACTTTCAAGTCGCCGAGCTTATGTTCCGTTATAATTATGCTGCTTTTTCAGAGGGTGGAAGAAGTATCTTTGATTCTTCTGTCATGAACACGCGTTTTTACAAGATCCACGGAAATTACAAGACTGATAAATGGACCTGGAAAAGTGCCTTGATTATGGCCAGTGCACTTGAGACAGCTCAAGCTGGGAGCAAAGCATACCATCATGAGGAGAACTATCGTTTTAACAGCACTCAAAAACAATCCAACAACCTTGGCTTTGAATTAGACTTCGGTTTTGATTATCGCTGGAATCCGAATGTGACAATTTCAGGTTACTACGGGTATTGGAAAGTGGGCGACTACTACGCCTTTACGAATACTGCCAACACGCTCTCTCTTAAAAATGTCCACGGGGGCGGTTTAAGAGCAACTTTAGAATTCTAAAACTTGAAGGCCCTCGAAAGAGGGCTTTTTTATTTCTCTAAGTTTTTTTGAATCTGTTGCATTGATTGGTTAAGATCATCAGTAAAATGAGACGATAAACAGTCCTGGCCATTTGAAAGTGGAATCAAATCCGGACGGAAAACAGCACGCGGGCACTGGCCTGTTGTAAGATTTTTTAGTTCAACACCAGCATCAAACATTTTAACCTGATCCATCCATTTTTTAGTATTAGTACAAAATAATTGAAGATCAACATCCTGATTTACGCATAGACTGTATGTTCTCTTTTGGATTTCTTCATCATCTAGCATCTTTTCCATTTCCGATTGCATTGCTGCAAACATGTAATCAAAAGTTCTTTTTGTTTGCTCAAACTTGTCTTTATTAGGATCTGTACTAAATTTTCTTGTGAGACTTTCGAGCATTTTCTTTTTCTGAGTTTCCGCCAAGGCTTTATATTTAGTTATATATTCCTCGGGAGTTGATGCTGATATAGTCGTAAGTGAATCCAGGATTGGGTTAATCATCATCGATAACTGCGCACGAGGAAAATATCCAAGCTTGTTAAAATTTTCAAACTCTTTAAGTACACTTGGTCTATTATTATCCGTAAATTCATATTGTTTCGATTTTATGATTTCTTTTGGCCAATCATTTTTTATTTTTTGAAATGCTGTTGCTCGAATATAGGAATTAGTCATCTCATCTAGAGATTTCGAGCAGCTTGGTTCAAGCTTACAAATTGCTTTTTTTTCATTTTCAAGGCAGGTTCCAAATTGGGCGAGTTTTTTACAAGCGTACACAATATTGTATTTGTCCGGCCGTTCTGGATCTAACTGAATGACACTGGCTAAATTATTTCCATTTTTTAAAAATAACAAATGAGGAGCATAATCCGGTCGAAAATACCTAGACTCCTCATTGCATCGAAAATTTCCCAAAGGCCATGTCTCAAATTTGAAATCATACTGAGGCGGGAGTAAAGATTTTTTGATTTGTTCAAATTTTAATTTCTCAATTTCCAAATCAGCGGCATATTTTTTTGTCGTATTGATCGCATCTTCTGGATAGCGAAGGGATTCATTGATCTTTTTCTTGAGATCACTAATCTCTTTATCTATAGAACTTTGAATGTTTTTAGTTTGAAGTACATAAGTATTAGCATTTTCAAATTCTTTAGCTTTTTTCTTTTCTTCCTCTCCCAGTAATTGATAATACATTAATCCAATATTATATTTTGAATTTTTAATCGACTCCTCATATCGATTTAGATTTTTGGTATCATCTTCACTTTCCAATCTTTCCGAGACAAGTTTTTCAGCATCTAAAAATTTTTGTTTTTCAGATATTTTATCTTCAAGATCTTTCATTAATTTTTTTGCAGAACCTACATATAGCAAACTTTCTTGTTGATTGAGTCCAGATTTTGTAGCTTGTACATCTAACTTCAATAAATCAATCTTCGTCTGGTCAGATTGAAGTATTTTGGGATTTTTATATAAAAAGATCTCTTGCTCTAAACTATCTACTGACCCTTCTAACTCTTTTATTTTTGGCAAATAGGACTCTAACGCTTCAACCCGCTCCTTAAAGTCCAACGATTGACCAAAAACATTTGGACTCAATATAAGTAGGATATAAAGTTTTTTTCTCATAGAAAAACAAAGGCCCTCATAAGAGGGCCTACCTTTACCAGATTTTTTTAACTACCGATATCCGCCGTAAAGATTAAAGTTTCCATAGGCCTGGTATGGGCTGCCCCAGTAACCACCTTGCTGTTGATAGCCGCCACCATAACCTTGTTGTTGATAGGGGTTGCCTCCACCAAAGGTAGGTTGTTGGTAAGGATTATATTGTTGCTGGCCCTGGCCTTGAAAATTAAAATTATAGCCCTGCTGTTGGAGAGGGTTATAATTTTGATTATAGCTTGCGTATTGTGATCCTGAATTCGCACCAAAATAATATTGCCCCTGAAATCCTTGTTGTTGCTGATAAGGATTATAGGATTGTTGGGGCTGCTGTTGTTGATAGCCATTATATTGGAAAGTATATCCACCTTCATCACTGCGAGGAGCTGGTGAAGTTGTGCTCACTTGAGTTTCGGGTGCTGGAACAGGCTCACCATTTTGTCTGGCAACGTAATCACGCCCTTCTTTTTCCATTGTGGCATAATCTTTCGCCTTCTGATCATACTCAACGGCTCTTTCTGCATCCACTTTATTATAGTGTTGAGCTTCAGCCTGTAGTTCCTGAATTCTTTGATAAGAATCTTGGATACAGCGCTGAGCATTTCTATAAGGTCTGTAACAGTGTCCCCCAGGCTGAGTTCGTGCGTATTCTTTATTAATTTCTTGTGAGTAATTGGCCGTTCTGACTTGAATATTCTGTCTCATTTGAGATGCCAGTTGAGTGTATGTTTGTGACATACCTGTGATCTGGCCTGTTTTGACAGCATAATTCTCTTTCTTACCTTCTAATTCAGAGGCATAAGAAGTATTGAAATTATCTAATTTCATTTGAGCCACTTCAGGAGTGATCACAATACCATCTTCTGTTCTTCCAAGATGAGCGTGGGAAACAATTAAGGCTTTTGTTCCATTTACTTTTTGAGCATCGTCAAAGCGTCCATCCGCTTCAAGTCTTTGTACGATCGCAGAACTAATGAAAGGTGGCTGGTTAAATGGAGTCACTCCATCCAAGACCTTTTTCATTTCTTCTAACTTTGCTTTTTTCTCATCACCTTCAAGATCTTGAGCTTGAGTATAAAGATTATTCGCTAAATCAATTCTTGGTTTTACGATGTATTTTTCAAAATCAGAAATCGTTTTTAAATCCTCGTCTGAATATTTTCCATCTGTCACGGCCTTGGCCGACTTTTTAACAGCATCAAGAATTAATTGGTCGCGTATCCCGTTTAGGTCATTTGAATAACCTTGGTATTTCTCAATGAATTCTGAAATTTTGTGATAATCACCGCAACCTTCAACGTTTTTCTTTTCAACATTAATTCTTTCGTCTTCTTCTTGCTGCAAGGATTTTACAACAAATCCTTCTGGCACAATCTTTTCTGTATAGTTACATCCATCTACATCAATAAATTTATCGTATTTGGCTTTAACCAAATTTGACGAAGGCCCGTGAGAAAGGAAAACGAGATTTCCTCCTTCTTTATAGCCATCAAACTTTTCATTTATTGTTCCAGGATAAATTGCACCACTATCAACTTTTCCATCTTTAATAATACCTGTTTTTTCAAGGCAGCTTTCAAAACCGGCCATGCTTTGTTTAAATTTCATTTTTTCAAAGCCCTTAAACTGACCTTTTTCTACTTTAGCAACACTATACTCACACTCACCATCTGCACAGTTTTCACCCTCTTTAAGTCTAGCCTCGATGGAGTATGTTTTAGCCCCATCAACAACTTTCGAGTCAGCAGCCCAATTAATCATTGAAGAGCAATTGGTGATCATATCCGGGGAAGAGAGAGATAGTTTTCCAGAGCGGGAATCATGATGGAGTTCGAGTTTCCCATCCTTTTCTAAAATAAGAGAGGTGATGTAGGCCAGGGGAAGCGAAGTTTGAACTTCTTCCTTACACATTCCCGAGGTTTTGGTTTTCACAATAGGATCAGTTTTCACGGGTGTTGTACCATCTGTTGTTTTCACAGTTGGTTGAAGCTCTTTCTGATAGTTTTGCAAGGCCCCTAACAAACCTTGAGCATAGCTCGGCAAAGAGAGCACAGAAAGCATGACAGCAGCGAACTTTTTCATAAAACGCCTCAAAAAGTTGAGTTAACCCACAATCTTTTCGGGCCAAGCTA
>CANFNX010000057.1 GCA_947448495.1 Bacteriovoracaceae bacterium
ATGTCGCCTTCCTCATCTCCCACAACAACAGTCCCTACTCCCTGAAAAAGATCACCAGCTAGAAACCAGCTCAAATCACTTGGAGCAAGGGCGAGCTGTCCTTCATCATGGCCAGGAACTTCGTAAACGAGAACATCTCGTCCCAACCAGTCTGTCAAAATATCTCCTTCCTTGGCAAAAAGGATCTCAACACCAGAAAAGTATTCAGGAATCTTAGAACTTAGCCGCTGATAAGTATCAGCACTCATTATCATCGGCACCCGAAATTCTTTGGCCAATCTCACCGACTGCTCGTGATGATCCGGATGATGGTGCGTGAGAAAAATTTTATCAACACCAAAAGGCTTGATGGTATTTTTGAGTTTCCGGTACTCCTCTTCATCCTTAGGCGAAGGATCAATAAGAACTTTGGCGCCTTTGTCACCAATAAGAAAAGCATTGGTTCGATTGGCCGGAGGAAGAGTGTTCGAGAGAGGCATAAACTGTCTGACATTTTTGAGTGACTCAATATAAGGAACATCATGCTCTTTATCGTAAGCAAAATTAAGTTGATCTATCTTAGTAAGATCGGGATTGCGACCGAGACTTTCTATTACTTTTATCACAGGTGGGACGGCCAGCAGATGACCCGTATCGTATTTTTCCAAAAGCTCAGCGGCACTCATCCATAGAGCTATTTTAGCTTCATTATGATCTACAATAAATTCCACTTTTGATTTCAAGCGAAAGCGGTAAAAGTATGTCGCAAATCGAAAGGGATTGAAATCGGGGGTGATAGCAAGGCCTAACTGATCAATACCTTCAATATTACCTTTTAGGACTTCCTCACCTAGGTCTATCCCAAGTTCCTCTTTACCTTCTCTGATGGCGGCTCCTAGCAGGCGTGGTTCTATATCTTTGGTGAATTCATGGGAGACGGCATACTGCTCATCCTGAAGTTCCACCTTTCCGCCTGGAAAGGCCCAGTAGCCCGGAAAAGCTTTTAAAAAGTTCTGCCTTTGAATGGCAAAGATCTCATCTCCACAAGTCATCACTATCGAGACGGCATCAATAATTTTACTCATGATTTTGTCCCTAGGTATTTGCTGGCATTGTCATAACGATACTGACGATACCCTTTAATGGACTCAAGCTCTTTGAGGCGTTTCAAACTCGCTGTTCCTAAGACAAGTTCAGCGCGAATGGAAGCTGCAATTTCTCTTTCGGACTTATGCCAGTCTGGCATAAGTTTTCTTAATATTCTTAAATGCCTCATAATTTTTAACATCCAAGGCCGTGGAGAAAAATCAAATTCAATTTTTCGTCCTAAGAGGTCAAAAGCAGGTCGATTGATATGAACCACTTCATAGGACGTTCCTAAGTCTTGATAGTTTTTTTGGTCTTTGCGAGTTTTCAAAGGAGAAATCATCAGATGTGAAACAAAGACTTCATCTTTAACCCAAAAAGTCTTGGCCAACGTCCTCAGAGCGATTGCAAGGGATTCGCCTTGATAGGATTTTTTTAAATCAATCGCCATCTGATAAAAAGTCGCCAAGTGCTCCCCTTGATCAAATACGAGAAGATCATGAACGTAGTGCCCTAAATGAGATTTTGGGATTTGCGGAAAGTGCTCCATCAATAGCTTGGTGTAACTTTCAAGAAGGTTAGAATATTTCAATTGCGACTGCCAAGGATAGGAAATCAAGGTCGCACTTTTCATTAGCCATTCAAAATCATCATCCGTTGATTTCGTCGCTGCTTTGATCGGATTTAATTTATTGGCCTCATACCACTCACGGCCCATCATAAAGGCTTGCCAGTTAGGGGTAAACTCGGCCTTAGGGACGGCAGCCTTCATAGCGGCTTCAAGATCCTTTAATTGAAAAGGAAGTTTGCCGGCCTGAAAGGCGATACCAAGAATCATGGAGGATGAATAAACAGGTCGCTGGAACTTTTCAAAACACATTTTTTTCATCGGGGCCATGATCAAGCGATCGCCGAGCTTAGCTATCAGCTCTTCTTGTAGTTTTTCTTCGCTCATCACTTCGTGATCAAGACCGCGATCTAGCAAAATAGATAAAGGAACTTGGTATTCAGAATCAACAATGAGCACACCATCTTGGGATAAAAATTCCACGGCCCGCGCCCCTTCTAAGAGATCAGGAGAGACCACAAGATCTGCGGTCGCCAGCGGAACCACTTGTCCCTGAGACTTTGATTTTTGATAAAGGCTTAGATGACTCGTGACTGAGCCGTTTCGCTGGGCCAAACCTTTTTGGTCCACAAATTTAAAGCTCAAATCTTCTCGCCCACCCATTTCAGAAGCAGCCTCAGCGATAACTCGGGAAATGGTGGTCACTCCAGAGCCACCCACCCCAATAACGATGGCACGAAAATCTGATCCTTCAGCAATAGCACTCAGGTCTTTTTTAATAGAAGGCAGAGGAAGATTCCATTCCGTCTGGGACTGGGCTTGCGTTTTATATTTAGTCGGATGGTAGTCATAAACCTTAACCAGTTCAAAACTCGGACAGGCCTTAATTTTGGTACAATAAGAATCTGAAACACAAATTTGGGGATCAATCATGACCTTAGTACCGTAAGCATCTTGAGTTTGAGATAACCCAGGACATCCCGTCATATCGACACAGGCGCGACAGTCTTCACAGGCCAGAGTATTAATTTGATAAAACTCACGAACGTCCTCGGTTTGTCCTTTTGAAAAAAGTTTTCTTTCTTCTCTTTTCTTTCGGCCATGAAATGTCAGCCCACACTCTTTATTGGAAACGATGACTTTCACACCTGGTCGCTGAACCATTTCAAGCAGTAGGTTTTTATAAAAATATCTATCAGAAGGATTCACTTCTATCGCTTCACTCACCTTGAGAGAGTTAGCGACTTCCAGCATGTTTTGTCTTGGACGAATAAGGCCCTCAACGGAAACACCAGTTCGAGGTGTCACTTGGTGACCAGTCATGGCGGTGTTATCGTTATCCAAAAGAATATAAGTAATGTTGTGTCCCATCTGAACAGAGTTTGAAATGGACGTCATTCCAGAGTGGAAGAATGTTGAGTCTCCCATGAGAACAACGGAAGGGTTCGTGGTAAAAAGATCTGCTCCTGCTCCCAATGATCCACCCTGCCCCATAGCCGAGAGGTCATGCATTTCCTTAAAGGGTTCTAAAAAGGAAAGTGAATAACAACCGACATCACCGTGTGAGATGAGCTGAATATTTTTTGAAGCAAGACTTGCTCGAACATCCTTCATCACACTCAATGTTTCGCGATGAGGGCAGCCTGGACAAAAAGTGGGAAGACGCTTAGGCACAAGGGAGTCAAGTTTAGTAGAAACTGGTAACTCATTCAAACAGGTCTCACCTGTTTTTTTCCACTCATTGAGATCCAGTGCCTGAGTCAGTTTTTTATAAATGATTTCATAATTGAGACCACCGAAAGCAGGGAATCCCTCAATAAAGCCATGGTCCGTCTTAAATTCTTTACCTAGAACGCTGATACTTAATTCAAATTTGCTCAAAAGCTCTTTGACTTCTCCCTCAAGAAATCCTCGTTTTTCTTCCACTACGATAAGACTCTTAATGGATTTTAAAAAAGGAAGAAGTTGTGTGTCATTAAAAGGAAAACAGGTGGCGGCTTTATAGAGTTTAACCTCCGTGATGAGGTTAGACTCTTCCAAGACTTGTTTCAAAGTTTCAAAAACAGCACCACTCGAAATAATCCCAATTTCTGACTCCTTAGCACCAAAAATTTGGTCCAAAGACATTTCACTCAGTATGTTTTTTATCTTAGGAAAACGATTGAGAATCATTTCTTTGTCGGCCAAAAGTGAGTTAGGAGGAACCATGACGTTGCGAGAGAGATCAAAGGCTTTTGGATTGAGAGTAATTGGTTGGTGCTCTACTTTTTTCTCTTCGCCAAGTTCTACTCGCCCACCACCTTCGGCCATAAAAGTCGTCAGAAGAAGTCCTGTATAGACAGAACTTTTTTGAGAAAGCTCCAGTGCCTTACTCATCCAATCTTTAAGTTCCTGAGGTGTTGATGGTTCAAAAAATGGCATGTGTAAGTGTTTGTACAAGTAGCGCGAATCAGCTGGAGTTGATGTAGAGATTGACCACGGGTCATCCCCTACGACTACGACAACACCAGATTGTTTTTCTTTCAGTTCTGTTCCAGGATTGGCAAAATTTCCGACAGAAAGGGCATCTGAGGCTACATGGAGTCCCATGGACTTCATGGCCACTAAAACATTTTGCCCTGCCATCTTCGCCCCACTGGCCATGGCCGCAGCATTGGCCTCGGAGTTGGCAATTACGACGCGAATGCCTTTCTTGTGAAGCTCTTCTTTTTCTTCGAATAAAATATTAAAAAAATCGGCTAGAGGAGAACCGGGATAACCCGTGTATAAATGAAAGCCTGCTTCCAAGGCGCCTTGAATGAGAAGCTCATTCCCGTTAAGAATTTTATGGCCCATCGTTCTATCCCATTTTAAGTCTTTGTAGGTTATACTCCGGCCTGATCACATGATCAATTAACAAAAAGTAAATTCAAGGACTTAAAATGACCGAAACTATAAATATTTCTCAATCAGTGGCCATCCTCGTAGATGGAAACAACATCGAAAGATCTCTTGAATCAGAGTATCGCAATTCAAGCATGATGATTAATTTTGATGTCCTAATCCCAAGACTTTTAAAAGGTCGTGGCCTTAACCGTCTCATTTATTTTCGTGAAGGGAAAAACATCTCCTCCAAACTGGCGGAGAGACTTCACAGTAACTATTTTGGCTCTGTTAGACCTTGCCACAAATCAGCTGATATTCCATTGAGTATCAACGCCACTCAGCTTGCAAGCAAAGTTGATTCGATTATTATTTTGTCCGGAGATTCGGATTACGTGGAACTTGTTAGGCACTTGAAATCTGAGGGAGTCCGAGTGGAGATTTGTGCGGTAGAATCAACCACAGCGGCAGTGTTGCTTGAAGAAGCCGATTATTTTCAGCCCATTACAAAAGAGGATTGCTTTAGTCTTCCACAAACCCAACCAAAAAAGAGACTTCGCCGCTAAATCTATCATTTTGACAAAACTATTCGATCGCAAGAAGATGAGTTTCAATTAATTTTGGAGAATTTTATGTTACAAAACCCTGCAGGTTTAAAGAGTATTGATCACCTCGAATTTACAGTCGATCATCTTAACTCACCAACAGTTAAACTATTTTCAACTCTTGGTTTTTCTAAAACTGCTGAAACATCAAATTCACAACTTTATACTCAAGGGCAGGTTCGCTTTTTAGTTAACGCCAATTCAGGCCAAGATAGCCACTCTAGAAAATATTTAAATGCCCATGGCGAAGGTGTAAGTAAGATCTCTTTCCAGGTGGAAAGTGTTGAAAAGGCTCTAGAAATCACTCTCAAGAATGGCGCCAAACTGATCTCTGATTTAAAAATTGAAGAAACTGCCGCAGGAATGACGAAAACGGCTTCCATCCAGGGTTTTGGAGATGTTGTAAATGAATTTGTTGAGCGACCAAACTCAGAATTCAGACCTGGATTTAAGAATGTTGAACTAGATCCCTCTGCACTCCCTCTAAGAACTCGTGTCTCTCGAATTGATCACCTCACGAACAATGTCCCCAAAGGCCAGATGGATCACTGGGTTGACTTCTATAAAAGAACTTATGGCTTTGTTGAAACTCGCTACTTTGATATCAAAGGGACGAAGACGGGGCTTAATTCTAAAGTGGTTCAGCTCGCTGATAACTCCATTATTATTCCTATCAATGAGCCAGAGCGCGAGGGTGGCAAATCTCAAATTCAGGAATTCTTAGACGTGCATAAAGGACCAGGTGTTCAGCACATTGCTCTTATGACCCCGGATATTATTTCAACGGTTGGGGAACTTAGAGAAAGAGAGATTAAATTTTTAAATGTCCCTTCTACCTATTATGAAGCCATCCCTCATAGACCGTTTAAAGTGACGGAAGATCTCAACGTTTTGGAGAAACTCAATTTGCTCGTCGACGGAGACCCTGAGGGATATCTGTTGCAGATCTTTTCTGATACTTATATTGGACCACTCTTTTTTGAATACATTCAGAGAAAAAATCACTGGGGTTTTGGTAACGGAAATTTCCAGGCCCTCTTTGATGCTATTGAAAGAGATCAGATGAAGCGCGGCTATCTCTAAGCAAAATATTCTAAATAAATTTGGTGACCTAGCTTTAAGATGGTTAGAAAGACCATCACTCGCAACAGCCCTCGGACAAAGGTGTTACCTTTTAAGAGGGCAAGTCTCACACCCACGACGGCTCCCAAAACATTGAAGACGATCATAGGGAGAGCATACTCAAAAAGAAATTTTCCCTTCAGTGAAAAAAGTGCGAGAGCAGCAATGTTGGTGGTGAGATTAATCATCTTGGCATAGGCCGAGCCTTGAACAAAAGTCATTCCCAACAGTCCAACAAAAGCGATGATCAAAAATGTACCTGTCCCTGGCCCAAAAAATCCATCATAAAAACCTAATAAAGATCCAATGAGAATAGGCTTCCAAAGAGGGATATCAATATTTGGATCATGATCCAGTAGACCAAAGTTTTTATTTTTTATGGTTAATACAAAAACTCCAAATAAAAGCACCATAAAAAGCGGGCGCAAAAAATGATTACTGATGATGGAAACGGTATAAGCACCAAAAAATGAAAAGCTAAAGGCACTCAAAATGGCAGGAACGATAATGGTGCGAATAAAAGGTATTTGTTTTGAAAATCGATAGGCCGAGAACGCGGTACCTGATACTGAAACGAGCTTGTTTGTCCCTAAAACTGTGACGACGGGATACTGAGGAAGTGCCATCATCAAAGCTGGAAGCTGCACCAGACCCCCTCCACCCACGATGGAATCCACAAAACCGGCCCCAAATGCGGCCAAACAAAGAATGATTAAATCGTAGCTAAGCATCTGAAAACAAGGCTATTCCTTCTCTTAACAAATGTAAAGAATCCACTAAAGTTAAGACTACGTTAAGAATACCCACTCCTCTCGAAAAAAAACTTTTCTAAGGCTATGATGGGCCCACTTAAGGAAATTTTTTATGCGCGCTGCCATTCTACTCATTTTCATTTTCATGAGTTGTTCTAAACAGAACGATGTTCTCATTATTCAAAACAAGGGATCGGATACGCTTGTCAACCTGGCCCAGGCTTGGGCAGAAGAATACAAAAAGGTTCAACCTAAAGTCGCCATCGCTGTTTCAGGTGGTGGGTCGGGTACTGGTATTGCGGCCCTCATTAATGGAACAGTTGATATTGCAAACTCTTCTCGAGCGATGAAAGACGAGGAGCGCGCCGACGCCTTGAAAAATAATGGAAAAGAAGTGAATGAATTTGTTGTTGGAATGGATGCCCTTGCAGTGTTTGTTCATCCGGCCAATCCACTCACAGGATTAACGATTGAAGAAGTTGCTTGTATTTATGGTGAGGGTGGCAAGTGTACTCATTGGAGCGATATTCGTGGCACTATCGTGCCGGGCTGTCAGGGTAATAAAATTATCCGCGTTTCTCGCCAATCCAACTCTGGCACTTATCAGTATTTTAGAGAAGCGATTCTTGGTAAAAAACGCGATCTAAAATTGGGCTCAATGGATCTCAACGGGTCAAGAGAGTCTATTGACCTTGTTGAAAAAACCCCCTGCGCGATCGGCTATTCTGGAATGGGTTATCTTTCTAAGAATGTCAGATCCCTTTGTATCGCTAAAACATCTGATGCGAAGTGCATCTTCCCTAATCTTGAAACGGCCATGGATAAGTCTTATCCCATTTCTAGAGAACTTTACATGTACACATCTGGCGAGCCTTCCCAGGAAGTCAAAATTTATATGGAATGGACTCAAAGTGAAGAGGCAAAAAAAATCACCATTAATTCAGGTTATGTACCTGCGCCTAAAAGGTAATTATGGAAAATAAAATAACCCAATCAGCGCCAGTCTCCATGGAATGGCGTCACAAGAAGAGCACGAAGCCAACTTCTGAAAAGATCGTTGAGTTTATTATCAAGGCGGGTGGCCTAAGTTCCATTTTTCTTATTCTGGCGATTCTCTTCTTCATCTTGAAAGAATCAGCTCCATTTTTAATCGATCGTTTCGAATTCAAAGAATTTTTCATGTCGACGGAGTGGTACCCTGCCTCGGTGGTGAAGGTACGGTATGGAATTCTTGCCCTTTTAATAGGCACTCTCTTGGTCACAGTGATTTCCATGCTCATTGCAGTTCCCTTAGGGCTTGCTTGCGCATTCTACATCTCTGAATTTTGTCACCCTCAACTAAGAGAAATTTATAAAATCCTGATTGAGTTTCTAGCGGCTATTCCTTCAGTCGTTTGGGGATTTATTGCCATCATGATGATTAACCCTCTCATCATTTATTCCTTTAACGTTCCTATTGGACTAAATATTCTTAATGCCTCGATTATTCTCGCTCTTATGTCATTGCCACTTATTGTTTCAGTGGGAGAAGATGCACTCAGAGCAGTTCCGGAGACCTACCGAGAGGCAGCAGAAGGTATGGGAGCAACGAAATGGGAAGTCGCCACACGCGTACTTCTTCCAGCAGCTAAAAACGGTTTGATGGCAGCTGCCCTATTGGGGGTGGGACGAGCACTCGGTGAAACCATGGCCGTTCTCATGGCAACAGGTCACTCGATTCAAATCCCAGAAAGCATTTTTGATCCGGGTAGAACTCTTACGGCGACCATTGCTGCTGAACTTGGGGAATCACCTAAGGGGGGAGAGCATTATCAGGCCCTCTTTGCGATCGGACTCGTCCTCTTTATTTTATCTTTTGTAGTGAATTTAACAGCGGATTACCTTATCCGTGGAAAAAAGAAGTAAGCTATGTTTAATCCTAGTATTCATCTTTTAAATAAAGAGATTCGTGAGAAAAATTTTAAAAATGCTCTAAGCATGATCACGTTCTTTCTTTTTCTGCCTGCCTTAGGGATTATTTTTTGGCTTTTTATTAAGGGCTCACCAGTCCTCACAATGGATTTTCTTACTCAGGATCCAATCAAAGGAATGACTGCGGGAGGAATTTTCCCCACCATCATCGGTACATTCTGGCTAGTGATTATAAGTGTTCTCGTTTCATGCCCACTTGGTGTGATTGCTGCTATCTATCTTTCTGAATATGCCAAAGATGGGAAACTCACTCGCATTATCAGGCTTGCGATCCTAAATCTTGCAGGAGTTCCAAGTATTGTTCATGCCTTATTTGGACTTGGTGCTTTTGTGCTTTTCATGAAAATGGGAACTAGTATTTTGGCAGCTTCTTTCACACTTGCTGTCATGAATTTGCCGGTCATCATTACTTCGACTCTCGAATCACTAAAAGCTGTGCCCCAATCCTATCGTGAGGCATCTTGGAATGTAGGAGCAAGCAAACTTCAAACAATACGCTATATCGTTCTTCCGAATTCTATACCAGGCATACTAACGGGAGTCGTCTTTGCCGTTGGTCGTTCCGCTGGAGAAACAGCTGCGATTCTTTTCACGGGTGTAGCCTTCTATCTTCCTTTTTTACCTAAGACTGTTTTTGATCAATGTATGGCCCTCTCCATGCACCTTTTTACGATTTCTACGCAAGTGGTGGGAGTTCCTGAGGCTTATCCATATGCAACAGCTTTGGTTCTCATTCTACTCATTCTCTCAGTGAACTCTATCGCTGTTGTCCTCAGAACGTACTTTCGTACAAAAAGAAAGTGGTAATATGAAGAAGAAAATCGAAATAAAAGATCTTGGCATTTCTTATGGGCAAAAATCCATTATCAAGAACCTTAACCTAGATATCTATCAGAACGAGGTTTTGGCCATTATTGGTCCAGCAAACTCAGGAAAAAGCTCTCTCCTGAAGTGCCTCAATCGTATGACCGATTTCAATAACGAAGTAAAAATTGATGGGGATATTCTTCTCGATGGAGTGAGTATTTACGAGGATGATGATTCGACATTCTTAAGAAGACGAATTGGCATGGTTTCTCCTCTGCCAGTAGGTCTTCCAATGACAATTAAAGAAAATGTGACCTATGCTCCTCGTATGGCCGGTTGCAAAGATCAAGCGGAGCTAGATTTCATCCTTGAAGATTGCCTAAAAAAGGCAGCACTCTGGGATGAAGTTAAAGATAGACTAAATGCTCTGGCAACTAAACTCTCTGGGGGTCAGCAACAGCGTTTGACAATTGCCCGGGCGCTCTCTCACCATCCTGAAGTTCTTTGCTTGGACGAGTTCTCCATCGCAATTGATCCAGTCACAACGATGAAAATTGAATCCGTCCTTCATGAGCTTAAAAAAGATCTCACCATCGTTATGGTAACGAATGTGATCAATCAGGCTAAGCGCCTAGGTGATAGGACTGCGATGATGCTAAATGGTGAGATTCTTGATTTAGATAATAATCAAAAACTTTTTGGTGGGATCATTAAAGACGAGCGTACCAAAAATTATATAGAAGGTCTTTTCGGGTGATTTATGCCTAGTACACAACATGTCGTTAACACGAACGAATTTAGTTTTTGGTATGGAAATTTTCAAGCACTGAAAAATCTGACCTTCAATATTTCCTCTTATAAAATCACCGCACTCATTGGCCCAAGTGGTTGCGGTAAAAGCACTTTTTTAAAATGCCTTAATCGTATCAATGAGCGTGGAGGCGAAGTTTCTCATAACGGAAGTATTCAGGTTTTCGGTCATGATATTTACCATCCTTCTGTCGCCCTCCCTGAACTGCGTCGCCAAGTTGGAATGGTTTTTCAAAAGCCAAATCCACTGCCCCTGTCTATTTATGAAAATGTTATTTTTGGCGCCAGAACTCATCTACGGAAAGTAACAAATGCTGAACTCGATAAGATGGTTGAGAGTTCTTTAAAGCGTGTTGGTCTTTGGGAGGATTTAAAGAATCAACTCAATCGTTCCGCCCTAACTCTCAGTTTAGAAAAACAGCAACGACTTTGCATTGCCCGTCTTCTTCCATTAAAACCCAAATTACTTCTTTTGGATGAACCATGTTCAGCACTTGATCCAGCTGGAATTGAGGCCATTGAAAACCTAATTAAGGACCTTAAAAAGGACTATTCCATCATTATAGTGACCCACTCAATGAGTCAGGCGAAAAGAGTTTCAGATGAAACGATTTTTATGTACATGGGTGAGCTCATAGAAATGGGTGAAACGAGAGGCCTTTTTGAAAAACCGCAAGAAGAGCGCACAGCGGCCTATATTGAAGGACGATTTGGCTAATTTTCGCCTCTTTTTCACTCACAATTTTTGACATTTTCCCTCTCCTCTCGCTATGGTAATGCCACTATTGATCATTTCCATAACGCGAAAGGCAAAAATGTTTAAAGTTATCGCTGTTTATAAAGTTCCTGATGACGATGCTGCAAAAGCAACTTTAGTAGATCACTATAAAAATATTCACACACCGATTTGCTTAAAAATTCCTGGAATCAAAGAACTTCGCAGTAATAAAATTTTTGGTGGTCCAACTGGAGCCTCTCACCTTCATATGGTAGCCGAAATGTGCTTTGAAACAAAAGATGCTTGGAAAGCTGCGATGAAAACACCTGAAATGATGGAGTCTGGTAAAGATGCCATGAAATTTGCGGGGGATCTCGTTTCAGTTCATTTTGCTGAAGAAACAATAGTTAAGGCTTGAATCTGACATGAAAAGTTTTGAAAATATTTTAGTTACCAAAAACTATAAAGACCATGCTCACATTGCTTTGATTCAATTGAATCGTCCCAAGGTGCTTAATGCTCTCTCCACTGATTTATTGAAAGACATTGTGGAAGCGATGTTCGCTCTTGAAGACGACAAAGAAGTTCGAGTTATCATCTTGACTGGTAATGATCGCGCATTTGCAGCGGGAGCAGATATTGGCCATATGGCCGAAGCCTCTCCTATTGATCAAATCAACGACAATCGATTCAGAACATTGAAACAACTTTCACTCTTCACTAAGCCAATGATAGCAGCCGTGAATGGTTTTGCTTTGGGTGGTGGATGTGAGCTGGCCATGAGCTGTGACTTCATCATTGCTGGTGACTCAGCTCGCTTTGGGCAGCCAGAAATTAAAATCGGCACGATTCCAGGTGCCGGTGGTACTCAAAGACTTACTCGCGCCATCGGAAAATCCAAAGCAATGTTAGCAGTCCTCACAGGTGAAATGATGGATGCCTACGAAGCCGAAAAATCTGGTCTCGTGGCAAAAGTTGTTCCGGCCGAAACTCTAATGCAAGAAACTTTTGAAATTGCTAAAATCATCGCCAATCGAGCTCCAGTGGCAGTCAAACTGGCCAAAGAAGCCGTCAACATGGCCTTTGAAAGCTCACTGAAAGATGGCATGGACTATGAAAGACGAAATTTCTACCTGACTTTTGCATCGAAAGATCAAAAAGAAGGCATGAAGGCTTTCATGGAAAAAAGGGAGCCTAAGTATGAAGGTAACTAGTCTTTTGCTTTTGGCCTTCATTTTTCAATCTTGTGCCACTGAAAAAAAACCTATCAATACTGACCCTATCCAAGGTCAACTTGATTTGAAAACAGATGAATTTCGCCAGTGCTTTTTAGAAAGTGATTCTTATCAAGGAAGACTTTCTGATGAGAAAAGACAAATTAAAGTTGGCTTCATTATCGATCCTAAGGGTAATGCGAAAGATGTGAAAATATTTTCTTCCGAATTCAAAGATCCAAATTTTCATGTTTGCATTTTAGGGATGGTTAAAAAGATAAAATTTTCTCCCCCTAAAACTGCCAAGGAATACCAAGTTGTAGCGCCTATCAACTATTTTCAAGCAACCAATTAATTTATGAAAACTTTTGAAACAATAAAACTCGATATCAAAAACATGACCGCCGTCATTACGATTAATCGACCACAAGTCTACAATGCACTCAATGTTCAAGGAAAACTCGACATCATAAGTGCCATTCGTGAGGCCAATAAGGATGTCAACGTTCGCTCAATTGTTCTCACAGCAGAAGGTAAAGCCTTTTGCTCAGGCCAGGATCTCAATGACCGCACGGTAGATGCCACTAAAGGCCCAGTGGATATTGGACACACCATTGAAACGGAATGGAATCCCCTTATAGAAGCGATAAGAACATCTGAAAAACTTGTTATTGGCGCTATTCAAGGTGTTTGCGCCGGTGCGGGACTTTCAGTAGCTCTGGCAACAGATCTCAAGATCGCAGCCCCTGGAATTCGCTTTATTTCAGGATTTAGCCAAATTGGGTTGGCACCCGATGCGGGAATGAGCTTCATGCTTGTTAGACAAATGGGGTACACCAAGGCTTTAGAATTCGCTCTCTTAGGAAAGCCACTTCTTTCAGAGCAAATGCTGGAGTATAATTTCATCAATTCAATTGCTGAAAATCCGCTTGAGGAAGCGCTAAAGCTGGCCGAGCAAATTAATATTCTTGCTCCACTTTCAGTAAAAATGGTGAAAAAGAACTTTCAGTTTGCGAACGAAAAAGAGTTAGGAGAAGTTTTGGCACGTGAAAAGTATGCCCAGCGCTTTCTTGGCTTCTCTCAGGATTACAAAGAGGGTGTCGCTGCCTTCTTGGGAAAACGAAAACCGGAATTTAAAGGTCAATAAATAAGGAGAAATCCATGATTCAGTACTCAACAGAAGAACTAGCACTTTTTGAAGAAATTAAGAACGGACGGACATTTGATTCTGACTCCGAAATGCCTGAGATCTATCGTAAAAATTTACTTAATTTGCTTTGGATGCAAGCAGATTCAGAATATGCAGGTGGCCTAGGCTATATGCCTTGGATCGCAAAAGCTCCCAATGCACATGAGAGAGTTCTCGTAGCTCAAATTGTTAAAGATGAAATGCGCCACGCTCATGTCATTTATAAAATTTTAGATGATCTCGGTGAAAAGACTCACGACCACATGCTTAGACATGAGTTTGACTGGAGAATCCCCCAAGATTTAGCCAATATTGGTTTTTCTCGTGCCAAGAAAGATAAAAGGGTCAATATTTTTTACTATCAAATCACTCACTGGGAAGATTTCTGTCTTTTCAACTTTTTGATGGATCGAGCAGCTGGACACGTGCTTGAAGACACATTGAACTCTTCTTATCTGCCTTGGAAAAACGCGATTGGAACAATTTGCAAAGAAGAGAGCATGCACTTGGCCCATGGTGATAAAACAGTTAAAGAAATGGCACAAACCCCAGAGAAAAGAGCATTCTTACAAGAAAGATTAAATCTTTGGTGGCCAAGAGTGATGAACACATTTGGCAAATCAACTGGTCAGGGAAATGGCATTTATCAAAAACTAGGATTAAAAAACCGTTCTAACTCTGATGTTCGTTCTGCTTTTGTAAAAGAAATTAACGAAAAATGTGCTGAGTGGGGGCTTAAGGTGCCAGAATATAAAGAATCTGAGCAGCCTCTCGAATACACTCTATCATAATCATGAATTTACAAAGAATAGTTGTGATCGGTGCTGGAACCATGGGTTCTGGCATCGCTCAATGGTTCGCTCAACAAATGTGTTCGGTTGAACTAGTCGATAATTCACAAGATCAACTTCACAAGGCGCTGGTTGTAATCCACACTTCTTGGGATAAACTGGTCGAAAAAGAAAAACTCACGAGTTGCCAGGTTAATCAAATGAAGAAATTGCTTGAGGTAAAATCTCTTGATCAAGTTTCTAAAAAAGCCGACCTCGTCATAGAAGCCATCATCGAAAATCTTCAAATAAAAAAAGATCTTTTTCAAAAACTTGACCAAGACTTCTCCCCGTCTACAATCATCGCTTCAAACACTTCCAGCTTCCCCATCACACTCATGAGTGAAGCTGTTAGCCCAGAAAGAAAACAAAGGTTTGTTGGCCTCCATTTTTTTAATCCTGCCACGATTATGAAATTAGTGGAGGTGATTAAAGGTGAACACACGGATGCCACACTTTGTAGTCAACTTTATCAGTGGTTTGATTCCAAAGATAAAAAACCGGCGCTCTGTAAAGACTCTCCCGGTTTTATCGTGAACCGTGTCGCACGAAATTTTTATGGTGAGCCTCTAAGAATTGTAGAATTAGATGATGAAGCGAAAATGAAAGAAGTTGATAAAATCCTCAAAGAAGTTGGTGGATTTAAAATGGGACCTTTTGAACTCATGGATCTTATTGGAATAGATGTGAACTATTCAGTCACTTGTTCCGTTTGGAAAGCCTATCATCAAGAACCCCGCTTCGCGCCCCACTCTCTTCAGAAGAAGATGGTCGAGGAAAAGAGATTCGGAAGAAAAAGTAAACGAGGGTTCTACAAATATGACTAACATATTATTCGATAATATCCTCATCAATTTTGGTTTCGGGACAAAAGCAGAAAAGAAAAGAGTACTCCTTGAGAATAACGACAAAATCGTTTTTATGGATCTGACTTGTTATGACCCTTCTGAATTCTACCAAAGCTTTCCTAACCTGCATGGAAGTTTTGCCGCCCTCTTTTGCGATGAAGACAAAAAGATTGAAGTTCATCAAAGAATTTCCACACCAGCCTTTATCTTAAAACTCAAAGAACTTGGCTTTATGCCTTTTGAGATAAGTTTTGTTTCTTGTGGATTTATCTTCCCGCGAACTATTGCACAAATCATTAATGAAGCGCACTTTGCCCTTGAAGAACAAGTGGCCTCTCCACAGGATATTGATCGTGCGATGAAATATGGAGTCAATTATCCTAAGGGACCATTTGAATGGTCTCGTGGCAGAGAACTTTTCGTAAGAACACTTCTCGGGGAGCTTTATGAGAAAACAAAAGATAAACGCTATCTGGCTTCTAAACTTTTAGCTCAATAAAAAAAGGCTCCTTACGGAGCCTTTTTTTATTGAGCGCATTTCGCTTTATTCAGTTTCAAGTAAAATCTTTTTTTCGCTATAGGCTTTGCATCACCTTGATTGTAGATCTGGATATAAGCATAGTCTTTACAGCTACCATCTGGTTGATTCACTTCTTCACATTCCATTGAAGCTCTTAATGGAATACTGAGTGTTTCAGAATCTGCATTGATTGTATAAACTGTAGGATTAGACTCCTCGCCTTCCCACTTGATGGCCCCCTGGAGTGCGCCTTTCTTATATTCAACTTTTACTATCGCAGGGAACTTAATGAATTCGGAATCTCCCGCAGTTAAATCAAGTTTTAAATCATGAGAGACAACTCCGTTTTCTCCACACTCAACAAGCGGCTTTTCACGACTTGCTGGAGAATCATTTGTAAGGATACCGTTTTCAAAAGTGACTTTCATTGAAGCCGCCTTAAAGCTCGGTTCAAAAGAAAAGTTTCTCTTCACCAGAGCATCCTTAATTAGCTGACTAAACTGTTTTGGATCTCTGACTTCACTACCTAGCTCATCAGCGTAAATCATATGCTCAAACCAACTTCTTGCAGTAAGGGCCGGATGATTTCGCGTAAGCCTCATAGTCTCAAGGGTAAGATCTGCAAAATCAAACAAACCTTCACGTCCAGAGGACTTGATAGCAGAGCTTAGCATATCACTCATGACACCACCGTAAGCTTCACCTTCATCGTGAAATTCATTCGTAAGATAAAATCCAGTGTTATTGATGATTCTAAATCCATTCATTCCAGGGAATGTGGCACCATTTGTTTGATGTTCAATAATAATTTTTGCAACAAAATCGGCCATACCCTCAGACAACCCACCATAGCCCCCTTTAGAGTCTGCAAAACCAAGATGAGGACCCATTAAACGATCCATAATACCGTGTCCAAGTTCATGCCACACAGTTGGATTATCACGGGCAAGGTTTGGATTAGAGGGCGAGTAAGTCGTAAAGTTAATGGTATTATCATAATAATAGGCATTATCTTTCATCGATATATCCGGA
>CANFNX010000058.1 GCA_947448495.1 Bacteriovoracaceae bacterium
AACGAAGTCCAGATGAGAAAAAGTACTTTGGCGTCATAAGAAAATATTTGGTGATTTCACTTTTAAACGTAAGGCCTTTGAGATCATAAGAGCCCATGGTCTCAACCAATAGACTTAATGGTTTATTCAGTTGTCCTGAATTCCATCGCCAGTGTCCACCTAAGATCGCATCAACGCCTGAGATCTCAGCTTTATTTTTATAAACGACATTAAAGTGCAGAACTTCTACCGACGGGCCAAAGCTTTGCCCGGGTTTCAATTGGGACGTCCGCAGCTCCAGTGAAGTCACATGACCCTTGGTCTGATTAGCAAACTGCAGCCAATTGGTGCGGGCAAAATAGGAACTGGTAGAAAGCCCTGCACTGCCCGCGGCCAAGGCCACTCCCTGAGACAATTTCTGATCAATTTTTGAACGGATCATTTGAGGCATAAAACTGATAAACCACTGATCTTTCCAGAGAAAAGGAATTTCTGGGGGGGGTGGAATAACCACTGGTGGGGGCTCAATTTTTAAAGAGGCCACATTCGAGAAAGGGGAAAGTCGATTCCATTTATCTTTATAGCGAACTCTTAAAAAATACTGTTGATGAGGGGAGAGTTTTTCAGAGTCAAAAGACTCTTCTTTCGTCTTAAAGTCATCAATGATTTTTTTGAAAGCTTCATCCTCAGCGATTTCTCCCTGGTACTCTACTGCACCTTTAATAGAAGGCCAGCTGACGTTGACCACGGCAGAAACGGGGAGAGAAACTAAAAAAAGAAAGCTAAGAAAGCTCAGCAAAAAAATACGTAACGTCATCGTTTGCCTGAGCTCCAGCGGTGAATTGATCAAACTGGCTTCGAATGAGATTTCTAAATTGAACGGGATCTTTAATTTCAGAACGCAAAAGTTTGAGCAGTGTTCTTGATCCAAAAGGCTTATTCGCCTTATTCACATTTTCCACCAGACCATCAGTGTAAAAGAAAAGGATGTCAGAAGTGTTATACTCCCGCACACTATCTTCAAAAACAGAATCAGCTCGGTCTCCGAGGCGAAAGCCTGGTTCGGCCAGAAGGCTCGAGACTTGTCCACTTCCGTCCATCATGAAAGGAAATTCATGACTGGCGTTGGCGTAATGGATCTTCTTTTCTTTGTGATCAATCATCGCCACAAACATGGTGAGCATCAAATTATCACTGGAATTGAAAATGACGTGATTGATAATGGTTAAAATTTCAGAAGGACTTAAAAGTTTTTGAGAATTTTTGATCTGGAAATCAATCGAAGCGCAACAACTGTTCACCGCCGCCGTGAGCAGGGCCGCCGGAAGTCCGTGCCCCGTCACATCAGAGATAAAAAGGTACGTGACACCTTCATGAACTTTGTAGCCCCACCAGTCGCCGCTACATTCAGATGCCGAAGCATAGTGGCCGGCCACATGGATATTGTGATTTTTAAAGTCTTCCTTCGGGATATACTGCTCTTGCACGGCCTTGGCGACTTTGATTTCGTTTTCAATCCGAAACTTATCTTTCAGCTGCTCAATATAGTTTTTAATTTCACTGAACATTTTGTTAAAGGCCAGGACAAGAATACCGATTTCATCCTGGCCAGTGACTTTCACCTGGACATCATAGTTTCCTAGACTGGCCTCTTCGGCTACCTTGGTAAGCTCAACCAGAGGATTCGTGATAAGTTTGGCCAAAAATAAAATGATGACGATGGAAATACCGATAAAAATTACTGCCAAGGCCATGTTTTGATAGATGAGATTGGTAGAGGCAGCAAAGGCGACACTTTTAGGAATCGTTGTCACGATTTTGATGAGCTTATCAGCAGTCTGAGAGCTCGCCATAATAAAGCCCTGGTCACCCACAGTGATTTCTCTTGCGCCCTCATTGAGATCGGTGGAAGAGGTGATTTTAACCATTTCTTCTTTTGAAATATGCTCACCCTCTGCTTTAGATTTTAAGTCAAAAAGAAGTTGGTTGTTGTGATCAAAAAAATACAGTGAGTACAGACCAAGTTGTTGGAAGTTATTCACAAAGCTTGAAACGTTGGAGGTGACGATGAGAAATTCATGGTTGGAAAGTTTGCGCTGATAAATGAGCTCCACACCCTTGTCGGAAATTTTCAAGTGCGCCTCTTCTGGAACCTGACGCAAAAATTCGATGGTTGCTTGATCGAGGGATTTTTTTGAAGCACTCGCTTTATTTAAATCAAAGACAAATTTCTTTTTTTGTGAGTCAAAGATCCAGATATTTTCAATCGCCAAACTCTTGGGAAGAGTGACGTTTTCCATATGGAGAAAATCGATGTTACTCAGGAGACGAATTTGGTCAAGATGCTTACTTAAGAGCTGTGAGAGTGAGCGATTAAAACTGTAAGTGTTTTCGTAGATGTAGGAAGCTTTGTCCTTGTTGTAGAGATTGACCGAGGTGAGCAAAAAGATAAAATCAAATGCGACAATAGCAAAAGTTATGAATATAATGAATTTAGTTCGTAATGAAGCTTTCATTACAGTCCTTAACAAATGGTTATGATTCATTATGACTAATAAATCTTTCCAGTTCAATAGAGCAGATTACTCGTGGCTGACCCTGGGTCTGGCCCTGATGAGTGCTGGTTTTTTTTATTATTCTAACCTAGGTCGACAATTCTCTCAGCAACTTCCTAATGGAATTGCCACCGTGGAAGAGATCTCAAATCTTGTAAAAATAAAAAACCAAAATGATCTAGTATGGGTCAACGCGAGTCAAGGACAGGATCTGCCTGAGGATAGTTTGGTGTTTGCAGGGGAGTTTTCTAAGGCGCGGATTGCTTTTAAAGATGGCTCGAAACTGTTTCTTATGCCCGGAAGTATTCTGCGCGTCTATCAAAGTAAAGAAGGTAAGTTCGAGCTGCAGTTGAAAAAAGGAAAGATGGTCAAGGTCGCTCCTCCTCAATTGAAAGAAGCCTCTGCGCCACCACCGGTGGTTGTGGTCGTGGCCGATGAGGTGAAGGGCGAGGAAGTCATCGTGAAGAAGCCGGATGAGGTGGAAATGTCTGTTCCTCGTCAACTCATCAAAGGTGAAAAAGCCATTGAGATACCTTGGCAGTGGAAAATAAAAAAATTAGGCAACATTCAGGGTGAAAAAAAAATGGTGGTGGAGATTTTGGATCCAAAAGGCCAGACCCTATCAAAATCCTCCGGTCTCGATGCTCTAACCCTAACCTCGGTGGCCAAGGATCCCGGTCTTTACCGTTGGGTGTCTCGGCTTAATAACGAGGTCATTGATTCAGGTGAGCTAGAAGTGATCCAACTTATTTCCCCTTTGCTTCTTCATCCCAAAAACGAGGGGATTCAACTGCAAGAAAGAGAAGTGGCTTTTGAGTGGTCTTATCCCATGAATGTGGATCATTTTGAATTTGAGATTAAAAATGGTCAAGAGATCAAAACCTATAAGGCCCCAGGAAACGCACGTCGCCTCAGTCTTGATTTGGCAGATTTTTCTCAACTTGAATGGCGCATGCGGGCCTCTTCTCAAGGACAGCTGAGTTCATGGACGAGCTTTGTGGGCTTCTGGAGACCAGTGGTCCCAACTCCTGAGGTGAAGATTAATATCTCTGAAGTTCTCGCGAAAACATTTCAAAGCACTTACCATGTAGATGATCTGCCCTTTACGTTTCAAGTGAAGAATCTTCCCACAGAACTTGTGCCTTTTGTGATGATGATTGATGGGGAAGAGATCAAGGAGAGTGGTGAGCAAAAGGTGAAGCATACTTTTGAAGCACCCGGAATTTATAAGATCGAAGTTTTTCAGGAATTAAAAGGTAAGCTTGAGTACGTTGACCAGCACGGCCTAGAGATTCAATTAAACCCACTCAAAGAGGCGATCGCCCTGCCAAAAGATATTGTTATCAAGACTGAGTAGAGGAACAGAAAATAAAATCACATTCTCTTTGTGATTTGGTGAGGTTGATGAAAAAAGTCACCTCCGTCATCTGGCCAGGATGGACCTCGTAAGAGAGACCTGAGGCATACTTGAAGACCATGTTGAGTCCAATGCCCGCTGTCCGAACCTCCGCAGAATTGACTTCACGTTTTTCGGGATTAAACACTTTGTTGAGCTCATCAAAATCAAATGATCCTTTCTGATCTTGAATACTACAAATGAGATAATCTGAAAATGTGGTGAAGGAAATTTTCGGGATCTTACTTTCACCATGAATAAGAGCGTTCATGATCAGCTCGTTGTAGACGATTGAAAAATGTTTTTGAATTTGTGGTGAGATTTTTTTGCTCTCAAAAATCCATTCGATCTCAGGAGTCATAAACGTATTGTCTTGATCGAAAGTCGCTGCTTGAAAATTAAGTTTTTTGCGTTGAAGATAAATCAGAAAATTGAGGTGAGTGTAGTTTAATTCTTTCACTTCTTTATTGAGCAGAATGTAGTTTCTTAGATGCGATTCATTGAGGTATTGATAGAGCTGCTGCTTTTGATCTTTATCCGCACAAATAATGGTCTTGGCCGGATCAAGGCGATGCTTTTCCATGTAGCTTTTTATCTCAGTTGTGGGTTCCTGAAAAAACATCAAATGAGAGTTTTGTTTTTTAAGCGCCTTATGAAGCACATCGAGCTCTTCCGGACTCTGAAGGTAGGAGGCGAGTTTTTCATGGGTTTGTTCAAGTTCTAGCATCGATTCATTCTAGTTGAACTCAGGGTTTTTTCAACAAAGACTGGGCGAGGTGAAGGTAAAGTGAATCGATGTTAAACCCGATAAAAATAGTCTGCAGGAATATCAAAGTCTTTTAATTGAGTTAGCAATCTTGATTGATCTTGTTTTATTGTTAAAAAAATCTTTTTTTTTGATCGATTTCAGAGGGAAGACGCTTCAAGTTCGAGTCCGAAAAACCGAAACGTTGAGTGATGAAGTGGATTTTTCTCAATCTAATTTTATTAATTTTTTGTGGCGGCTGCCTCAAGGTGAAAATGATTTCACCGGCCGCGAGTATTCAAATTTCAACTTCACTGCCTGATTCTGCAAAATCCACCTTACCAGATGATAAAACCATCAGTGTCACAGAGTACTTCAAATTTGATTTGAAGTTAATTAGTTCAGACAATTTACCTGTATCTGGTGTGACGCCCACAGTGACGCAAAAAACGTTAACTTCTTATCCTAATCCGCAAACGACTTTCACTTGTGGGACCACTGATGCTGAGGGGGCCACGAGTTGTGCATCAACGGGCATCTATACCCCGGGTGAGGCCACTTTTCTGTTGAGTCTCGATGGTACGGATTGGTCTTATTCTTTTTCACTTCAAGTGGATTGTCCTTCGACCTTGGCAAGTCTAGGCCCACAGTGGGATTTCAGCACGGCGATTAATCCCATTAATTCACTTGAGAAGCTTGAACTTTTACGCTGTAACCAGGTTGGTGAAACCTATTACATCGATGCTTTAAATTTTGGTGGTTATGAGTATCACCCGATTGAGATTACTTCACTCGTGACTCTCAATTTCCTTGGAGATTGGTCAAAAATTACCTTTCTAGATTCGGATCATTACGTCGAGAGTCCTTCACTGTTTGGCAATAAGACTTTGGATCAGGTGACAATCAATGGATTGAGCTTGAAGGATGTGACATATCATTCAAAATTGAAATCCTCTGCTTCCCTCATCGCCCAGTCTGCGACGCAGTCCAATCTCTCAATCTTAGTCGATGGTCTTGAGGTAAATTTAGGCAATTCCGAGCCACAGTCATTTGGTTTGTTTAATAAACTCTCACAAACCACAATTTCTTCGGGAACTTTCAATAACGCTAAGATTTTTGCTCCTGGAGACTCGGCCCTGATTGCCAATGAGTGCAGCAGTATTTCCTTTGATAGCCTATCCATTGGCGACTCCATCATCAAAACGGCCGGCAGTGCGGGCCTTTTATGTGGAAGTATGGTGGATGATAAAAACTCAATTTCGAATGTCGACCTTAAAGACAGCGCCCTTATCTCCACCGGTGCTAGGGCCTCTCTTGGGGGCCTTGTCGGGCAGATTAGTCATTCAGCAAATCATGCTAGAATTTCAAACATCAAAAATACCAATTTTCATGCTCTGTCTTTAACTGAGGCAGCGGCCTATGTGGGGTCGTTAGCTGGGCAAGTGGAAAATCTAGATACAGTAGCGATAGGCACAGTGACTGTAACTGATTTTCGTCCTCGCGCTCGGGCCGTAGGGGGACTCGTGGGACAAGCGAAATCTTTGAGTGAAACTTCAATTTTAGAGTTTGTCCAGGTGAGTTTATCTACTAAATCCTTAGCGGACTCATTAAGCTACGTGAGCGGGAAGTGGGGAAAAGAAGGTCTACCAGCAGATTATTTGGCCATGGGCCATCAAGAGCTCGCAGAAAGTATTGATCTTTTGGGTGGACTTTTTGGTGACTATAATTTTGATGGTGGGGGTGGCCTTCAGCTTCAAACGCTGAAAGTTGAAATTGAGGGAGCATTTCAGAAACATGCTGGTGGTCTCTTTGGTGCTGTTGGGACAGCGGCCGGCAATAACATCGATGTTTCTAATTTTGATGTCACGACTTCTTTTGCTGATAGCGCAAGCTGGCATTCTGCGCTGGCGCCTAGTGGGACTTACGCAAACAACCCTTCCTACACTTTGCAAGAGGGGATTGTGCACAATGTGTATCCCATTCCCAATGATCAAAACGCTATGCTTAATACTCCAAATGATAAAATGATTTTTAAAAATGTGTATTATTCTAACGGAACTGAAGCTATTGACTGTCATCCTTCAAAGCAAGTTTCTGTGTCTGATTCTATTGTGAGTTGTCCAGATGATGGATTTTTTTATGTGAAAAATAATCATGCCTTCAAAACTCAAACTGAAACGAAGGTGATGAAACTCAGCTGGGCCAATTGGGTCGATACTGATGGTGTACATGACCTCAGACTTTTAGCGAATAATGAAAAGCCTTCGGCCAATGGAGTTTCGAGTATCGCAAAGTCTAGTACATCCAAAACAAGTCAAACGCTCCCGGTGACAATGCAGACAGGATTTACCCTCACCGTGAATGATATTTATGGTTTTCCGATTGTGGGAGTCACTCCTTTAGCAACGATCAAGACTCCAAGCTCCTATCCTGCACCAACAGGAACTTTAACGTGTGATCCTACAGATGAGAAAGGGAATAGCTATTGTCTGACTTCTGCGTTTTATGTGCCAGGTACGATTACTTTTGAATTAACGGTTGATGGACGGGCGTTCTTATCTTTGCCAGTGACAGTGAATTGTCCAAGCTCCTGGTCAGAGTTAGATGCCAAGTTTGATTTTAGTAGCGCAGGCAATCCGATCAATACGCTTAATAAGTTTGAGCTTCTTCGTTGCAATCAACCGGGTGATACCTTTTATGTGTCCTCACTTGATTTCACGGACTATGTTTTGCATCCGATACCTTTAAGTGAAGGAGTGACGATCCGTTTTTCAGGAGCTTTAAGTAACCTTACTTTTACTAATAACCCTCAGTATACGGAAGCTCCGACTTTATTTGGAGACAGCTTAAACAATGTCACCATGGAAGGATTGAGCTTAGACAAGTTGAATTATTCTTACGATGGAGAGGCCTCGGCGGTGATTGCCAAAACGGTAAAGGATTCCAACCTTGGTCACCTCTATCTCTTAAAATCAAAAATTTTCTTAGAAAATCATTCTAAGGACTCCTCGGCCTCATCTTTTGGACTGTTTAATGATTTCTCTGGGACTCGTGTTAGATTGGGTATCAGTGATTCAATCATTAAATCGGATACAACTGAACCTGTTGGACTTTTGGCCGCGACCTGTAGCAAATCAATGACAGGAAGTCAGTCTGTGATTGATGGCACCATAGGTGGTTCAGTCATTTTTACCAGCGGTGATATTGGTATGCTGTGCGGGAATTTTTCTGGCGCGAGTGATTTGTTCGCTTCATTTTCATCTTTTAATAATTCGGCTGTTTCCCTAGGCGCTGGAGCCGCCGTAGGGGGACTTATTGGAAGAACTCACGGAACGAGCGGCCTTAGTTATTTGAACGGGGCAAATATATCAAATTTTAAAGCACTCTCTATGAGAATGGATGGATCGGGTTCGGTTGGGGGTCTTGTTGGATATGCAAAAAATGTGGATCATCTCCAAATGAATGATTCTTCTGTCACAGGCTTTAAGGCGATTGGGGGCAAAATTGGAGGCTTCATTGGGGAGGGGGCCTCTTATAGTGATAAAAACTGGGAGGCGTCCATGTCGAATAGGATAGAGATGGAGCTGACAGATTTAAGCGGAACTTTAAATTCTGTATCCACTTCAGTTTTAGATTTTGGCACCACCTTCCTCTCCGAGTCGCTCATGAGCTCATCCGAGCACACTCTCCAAGATTCGATAAAATTAGCAGGGGGGATAGCTGGTCGATTTACGTTAATGGACCCTTCAAATAACAATGTATTTAGTAGATTTAAAATATTTTTAAAAGCTGAGAATGTTACTGGAGGTTATAAGGGCGGGATGTTTGGAAAGGTCACTGTTCCGACGTCATTACATAGTATCGTGGTGAATGACCTGGATCTCACCACCAGTGTGGCCACCCATTATGATAATACTCGGAACTTTTCGCCTTTATCCCCTCCGACTGGAAGCGCAGTTAGTCCGAAGTATGTTTTGCTTACGAGCTTGATCAAAAACCTAGAATCGTTTCTCTTTTATAATGGGACAAATATTCAAAATGCTGCTTATTCAACACTGACGACGACAGAAACCTATGTCTCGGGCGGTCGTGACTCCATAGACTGTCCAGGAATGTACACACTTTCGGGGACATCAGGAATCAAGGTATGCCCTCAACAATCTGGCCTCTTTTACGTGCCAAATGTTGATACTTTAAGAGGTACTGATACCACATTCATGAATTTTGATTTTACTTCCATCTGGGATCAGGCCGATGGAACCAATTACGTAAGACTTAAAGGCTTCTAGTTATTTTTGCAGAAAGTGAAAGTAGCGATCCTCGAGATCATCAAAAACTAATTTTTCATCACTCTGGGGATGATTTTTTTGAGGGGCCTTGCCATTTTTGATTTCAGTGGCGTCTAAAAGTAATTCCATGTCCTCATGATCAATCGGTGCGTAGTAGGGAGCAAAGAAGCTTTTCACTTGGCAATTCGCTGGCATGAGTCCTCGCACCATGTTGAATTGGTTCACGAGGATTACAGGGCATTTTTCGAAAACGAGTTTTTTATCACTGAGTGAGTTTAAAAATAGAATCATCTCTCTCACCCCAAGGGAGTTGATGAGCTGAATCTTTTCAAAATTAAAAACGATTTCCTGAGTTTTTAATTGATCCCGGGCCTCAAAGCGAAAGGTTTGATCGATGATCCCACTCATGGTCACAATGGTTTTTTGATCTTGTGAGGTGATATCGATAGTCAATTTACTCATGGAAAAATGTTACCATAAAGTCAAAAATTCGCAGGTGAAAATTTATTCCAGTTGTTCGGAGGGCCGAGGGGAGCCATCTTGGGGAAAATCCTGTGGATTTAATTCTTGAGTTTCTTGGGTGACTTGAGTCGCCGAAGCTGCTGCGGGATCTGGGGATGGGGCTTTGGGCATGGACTTTTGAGCATGCACTGAGAGGAGACTCCTAGGCCTTGCATCACAGCATTCTCGACACTTGAGACAGCTCTTTGCACCTTCGCTGAGATAATGAAGTAACTTATCACCATCACCATGATGGTCAGGCCAAGACTCAGGGCCAGGCGATGAGAGACCAAGGGATTTTTTGATTTGGCAGGGGTGGCAATATCATTAGTGTGGGCCACCTGGGTTTTTTCTTTAAACTCGGGACGCTCAGGAAGTTTCTTTGATGTCATAGTGGTCTAATCGGATTAAGACGGAAGAATATTTAGTTAAAGTCACACATTTTTTGGAGTTATAGATTAAAATCAATGGTTATGAAATATCTTTTATTTGTTATGTTGTGTGTGGCCTGTGCTCATCACGAAAAGTCCCCTGAAAAACCCCAAAAGGTTGAGGCCCCGGTAACACCTCAAGTGGTTCAACCGACTCCCGTCGTAGTGGAACCACCAGCAACCGTGTTGCCTGAAGTGGTTCTCTCTTATGATGAGGAGATTCATCAGTCGATTTATCCCATTTTAGAAAAAAACTTTCAGCAGAATTTTTCAGATACTCGAAACATTGATGTTTTGGTTGTCACCAACCGCAAACCCAAAGGAAATTTTTTTGGCTGCACGGATGCTCAATTTGGTGTTGAGCTCGATGCCAATGTAAAGTATGGATTGTGCCGAATTAATGTTCCAAAAAATCATGTGGTCGGACAAATCCCTGTGGCCAAAAACAGTCGCCAGTCTTCTCATGATTATTTTAAATTTTTAGGGGCGAAAAGTTTTGATGGAGAGAATTTCATCGCTCAAGTCAAACGCACCGGCCGCACCCCTTTAATTTTTGTTCACGGCTTTAATGTGCGCTATCAGGAGGCGGTGTTGCGAGCGGCGCAGATTGCCTACGATCTTAAGTATCAAGGCCCGATTGTTCTTTTTAGCTGGCCCGCTGGTGCAGGAGATGGATTCTTTGATGATAAGTTTTTAAATAAGACCTATGAGATTAATGCCAAATCAGCAGCGGCCTCGGTGGCGAGCTTTAAAACATTTCTCAAGACTCTCAAAAATGAAAAAATTAAAATCAATCTAGGTGTGCATTCCATGGGGCATCAGATGGTGCTACCGGCCCTAAGAGATTTGGGCGTTGAGAATGAAGGAGAGTTTGTTCAGGAATTGATCTTGAATGCTCCTGATTATCGCGCCGATGAGTTTGTTGAAATGACTGATGTGATAAAAAAGATCTCTCATCGGATGACACTTTATTGCTCTTTCAATGATAAGGCGATGATGGCTTCCAAAACAGTTAATGATAATGATCGTTTGGGCGCCTGCACCTATTCAGAAAATGTGGATTCAATCAATGTCAGTCAACTCGATGATGATACCTTTGCCCTCGGGCATGGTTATTATTCGTCTCGCGCTATCTTAAACGATTTGTTTCAGCTTTTGATCGGGATCGATGCTGAACATCGTTTGTTCATTCGAAAAAGTGAACCTAATAGCACCGAAAAATATTTCTTAAGGCCTTAAGCATGAGAGTGATTGTCCTGCTGATTTTTTTTCTTATTAGCTCTTCTCTCCATGCTCAAGATTTTGGCAGCTGTATCATTGACCCACGCGCCAGCAAGCTCCAGGAAAACTGGAAGCATTATTTTGAATTAAAAAAAATGCGCTCTTACATCAATACCATGCACATTGTGGATGAAATCAAGATGGATCACGCCACCTGGGAGCTCGTGAAGGCCATCTCTGACGTGGAAAAACTCACGTCCTTAGTTGACCGATTTGAGCAAAACTATTTTCAAAAAGCTTTTGTTGATCAGCGCTTTAATGAAATGGTTTCCCACCCCGATTTTATCCATAAATTAGAGACTCAAGAAATTGATCAAGAGATTAAAATCTCTGAGCTTAAGTTCAAGGATGATCCAAAATTCTTTGAGCTTTTAGATGAGCTGCGTAGGGAAGTCGGCCGTGCCGAAATTAAATTCGCATTGGAGCTTTTTCGCAAGTACGATTTGGGTGTGCTGCAGATGAATTATCGCAAAAGTGCAAAATCCGCTCTGAGGCTGATTCGCAAACGAGGGGCGAGAGTAGAAAGAATTCTCGCTTGGGAAACTCATCCACCTTTGTTAAAAAATATCCCTTACCCTGGGGTGCAACTGGGTCCCTTTGCCGTCAAGTACCGTGCTCTGGTCATGAATTCGGTTGAGAATTTTGTTCAAACCAGAATGGTGACCCTCAGTGAGGCGAGAAAAGTTAAACCTCGCTTTAAGCAAGTCGATGTGGATGAAATGAATACCCTCACACCACCGACGGAAACTAATTCCTTTGACGATCACATCGCTAGTCTTCTTCCGCCTCCAAACTCACATTTCTCAAAAGTTGATTTCAATGCCATTGATGGTGTGGTCCGCACACTCTGGGGGGAAGCGACAAGCTGTCAATCTCAAGGACTGCCACAGTTTGAGGCGATTGGACGCATTATCGCTGATCGCTCGCTGGCCGTTGAGAGATCACTACATGAGCAAACTGAGTCGGTGACTAAAAGCTCTGAAGTGAGAAAAGAAAATTGGATCACTGTCTTGAAAAACTGGGTGGGAATCAAGCGACCTGCTCCCGGACTTAAAGCTGCGCCGGCCATAAGGCTGCGAGGCCTGAGTGATTTTGGACGTAAAGAAAATAAAGATCTCCATCCAGCGGCCCAGGTGATTTCAAAAAAAGGACAATTTTCTGTCTGGAATTCCTACTCACTCAAAAAGTTTCACACCGGACAGTTTCATAAAAATATTCCCGATGCGGTCTATGTGATTCAAGGGCCTCAGGCCGAAAATGATGATCAGGCGCTAGTGAGAATATTGTGTCCACAGTTTTTGAATGATCATCAAAAAGATCTTTGGGGACAGGCCCTGACTCTGGCCAAGGAGATTGTCCAGAGACCAAAAGAGTTGGCCAAACTCATTTCCTGGCCCACTCATGAGGAGATTTTATTTTATACCCATGAGGCGCCGCTGCCCTTTGCTCGAGAGGTGAAGGTGCCACATCTTATGGTTCAGGGAAAAATGATTAAGTTGAGGGGAAAAGGGCGAGGCCCCTGTGATCATTTTCGTTTATTTGTTTCGAAAACAAAAAATCAGTACTAGGGACTCTGCCAGTTGTAGAGTCGTGGCATGCCTTCAATGGCCGCTTTGATATTCATCAGATTTTCGGCAAAGATTTTCTTCGTATCACTCTGGGCGCGATGAACGGCCCAGCGGGTGAAAAGTCCACTTCGTCTTGAGTAATGAGTTTGAAAGGTGAGAACGGTCGTGTTCTCATCAATCGCGCGATAAAGCTGGCGAACAAACACATAATTTTTTTTGGCAAAACGAGCAAAACGAAATCCGACAAGATTAAAGGTCGTAATTATTCTCATACGCTGGGGTTGAACCAGGATAGTCTTCTCATCCCAGCGCTCTCCCAGTTCATTCGCATTTCGAAAGCACCGTCGAAGGGATCCTACTTTACCATCTTCGATTCCTGGTAAAGGAGAAATATGATCAAAAAAAACTGACCAATCATGAGCGAAGCTGCTGTTACTGGCATAACTCCAAACTTCGGAGAGTGGAGCTTTGATGATCACAGAATGAGAAGTCGCTTGAGACCAATCCACATCCTGGGACTCTTCTTGAAGTTGTTCAAGATTTGGAATCTGGTCTTGACCCCAGCTGGCAAACGAGCTTAGGAGAAGACCAACCCAACATAATATGAGGACCCTATTTCTCATAACTAAGATTTCTTCTTTATTAGGCCGCCAATCACCTTCGGAAGAATTTCAGCTAAGCTTTTGCCGGTTAAATTGGTTGATCTTAAATTCACTTTCAGATTCAAGCGACCTAGTCCGTCAGACTCTAGGGAGCTGACTTGTTTAGGGTTCAGTCCTTCAAGCCCAGGAAGAGGAATGGACTTAAGCACCGACCCAATCATAGGTGAAAGAGTTTGACGGATTTTATTAATCACGAGTTTGCGACTAATACCTTTATTGAGATTACTCGCTACACCGTAGAGCCCTTTTCTCAGGGTTTCCTCTGTCATGTCGATATCTTTTACTTTGATGACAAGTTGAGGAATGTTGTTTTTCATTTCAAAATCAAGTTCTGGAACAATGATGATAGGGAAGTAAAGTTTTGTTTTTAACGTGGCAATCGCAAGACCTAGGGACATGAAGAATTTCGGCTTGATCATGATATCCACGACCACTTTGCCTTGTTGCTCTTGCGCATTATCAAGGACAAGGAAGACACCTTTTTTTCCATTGGAAATCATGTCATCCATTTTTGACGAGGGATCGTTAGGCAGGTCCACGTGACCTTTCGTGATGTTATAAACCATGTGATTGATATAATCCTGACCTAAGCTCACGATTAAGTCATGACGACCATTTCTAATATCTTCAGTTACGAGATCCAAAGACTTTTGGTAATTCGCTTTATCAACGAGCGGGAAAGGCAGGATTTCAGGCTCTTTAAAAGCCTCGTTTAGCCAGCTAATCGTATTGTTGGTCGAAAGGATGAGTTGCTGCTTTTCAGGTTGATCATTATCCAGAATCCCAACTGTGTTGATTTCAGTTTTTAAACCCATATCTTTTAGGAAACCACTTGTCCCGATTGGTAAACTGACTCGACCGTTGATTTTAATGGCATTGATATTATCTTTTAAGTAATTCGTGACGAATTCCCCTTGGACTTCTCCCACCAGAGGAGCGATGACGAGGTTAAGGATAAAGATTCGCTTTCTAAAGATGAGGTCACTCACATCACCTTTTAACTTTAGCTCCGTTCGTCCGATTTCAATGGCATCAAGACCAGAGACTTTAGTCTCTTTGCTGATATAAACCTTAATCTTATCTTTAAGGATCTCTGCATCTTTTGAATCAAAAACACTGAAATTGTGATTTAAATATTCTAATTCAACTCCATTGCCAGGAGTCTTATTAAGGCGAATTTTCACTTGTCCAGAAATAACAGCAGGTTCATTTTCATTGGTCTCAACGGAAATGAGAGGCTTATCCGCTGGACTTTCTAGTTGAAGAAAGATGTCATCGACAAAGGTCATGTTTTTTTGGCCAGTCACTGTATACTTGCCCCCTTGCTCAGGGTGACGAGTTACGATGACACCTGGGGAGTGGTTGCGGATTTGGAAGTTCTCCAAATCAATTTCCACATTGCGGAAAACAAAATCCAGGGTTAAATCAATAGAGTCTTCATTGTTTGATTTTGACTTGAACGTGAATGTAGGCTGACCCACTTTATAGGAAAGCTTATACATGTCAAAGCTAGTTGTGATTTCTTTCATTTTAAAATGAAGAGAGTCACGAATAATGTTGGCGATATTCTTATCTAAATATTCTTCCAGGTTTAGTTCGTTCGTGATTTGCGGAAAATCTGGGTAGAGAATATTCGTATCAAATATATCGATCCCCTGGGATTCTTTAATGGTTTCACGAATCTCATTTAAGACATAATTACGGTTGTCTTCATCAAATCGCATTTGGAAAAGCATATCCGGATTATCGTAACGATAACGTAGGAGAGCATTGTCTGCGAAAGCCGAAAAGCTGAAAGAAAGCAGGAGGGGGAGGATAAGCTTTTTCATTTGATCTCCTTCATTACTTTATCAAGACCATAGAACTTTTGAACTTGAATTTGGAGCTCCATATAGTTGTCTTGAGAGAGCTTCTTAAATTTTAAAAGGGCAGGACGAATACCGTAAGTTTTCACAAATTCTGTCAGCTCGACGTCTTTGACGTTCCCGAGGATATTGTTAATGTAGCCCTGAAGGCGAGAGCGAATCTCTTCTTTGATGGCAGGCTTAATCACATACTCTTTAATCGGATAAAGAGGCCATAGCACGATATCTGTTACAGTTTCTGCCACTCTTAAGACTTTTCCAGGTTGAATTTGATCAAGGATCTGCTGCGCACTTGGAACCGAGTATTTTAACTTAAACCAGTGCTTTCCATCTTGGGTAGAGATCACTTCTGGTTTGGCCTTCACGTTGAAGGAGACGCGCAGGATATCATACCCTTTGATATTGAGCTCGATGCGTGGAGTGATGTCAATCCAACCATTTTTATCTACCTGAAAGAGATTGTCTTCTACGTAGACATTTACACCTTGGGGAAGTTTCGTTTTGAGCAAATGATCCTTGATAGGATTGATGAGCTTGTTCAATAACTTGCCATTAATCGCAATCGAGGCATTTGATGAATAATCTTGCGTCCACATGAAATCATTTGCGATTTGAGGGAAAGCATTAAAGATATTTTCCTGGTAGCGCAATGTGGTCCCGTCTACAACTAAATCTGAATGAAGCGCCATATTCAGTGAGTTTTGTTCTTGGTTGGCCTCAAGAGACTCAAACCCAACGGCGGCACGGTAAGTGGTAAAACTCTTAATCAAACCAAAAAGATCCTTATTATAGTCAAACTGGATATCTTGATAGAAGTAGAAATTCTGACCATTGAGATTGATTTGTGAGCGCAGTTCTCTTCTGTCATCATTACCGATGGCAAACGTACTTGGAAGCTCTGGGATCGAAAGGGACTTTAATTTATCGTTAGCAGTGTTGACCAATTGAGCGACGTTGGCGTCAGTCAATTGAAGGGAAATTTGCTTAGCGATCTCTTTTGAAAGTCCCGAGATCAGCTGGCGAGTTGGTTTATTGTTAATGTAAGTACAGCGTGGGACGAGTTCGTTTGTGATTTCATCATTAACGATTTTTTGAGATTGAGTTCTGATAAAAGTTGGAGGAAGAATAATATTCTTACTCGGCATATAGATCGGAATTCTCGCGCCATTGGGTTTATTCAGATTATGCTTAAAGCTGAGAAGCTTAATGCGCTGGCCACCTTTACGTGGATCCACTAAAACTTTGAGGGTCAACTTAAGGACGTTTCTGTCATCAGAGAAAGACTGCCCATTGGCCCAGCCAATTTGAAAATTATCCACTCGGCCCCACAGATTGCCCATGTGCCCTTTGAAAGACTTGCGGTCCAAGTCGTGGTAGAAATTATTTAAGTAG
>CANFNX010000059.1 GCA_947448495.1 Bacteriovoracaceae bacterium
CTTGAGAAGATTATTAAAAATCGTTTCTGTCTCCTCTTGATCTACTTCCTCTCCATCAATAAAAAGAAGAATGGGGGCAAAAGGCATGCCAGGTAGGGCCTGTTCGGCTACTTGATCCACGGAAATGGTATAGCGACCTAGATAGAGTGTGGTATTGAATTTTACCTCTGTGAAAGTTCTGTAGTGCAGTTCAGAACAAACAATCGTATCACCGGTTTCAACATCAAAGTTGAAATCGTATTTCTTGCCGAGGTGAGAAAGGGCACGCAAAATATGCTCGGCCAATTCTTGATCGGTATAATTTGTTCTAGATCTCATTAAGACAAAATCATCTATATCTGAAAAGTGTTCAAGGGAATTTAGCTGAACTTTATCTCTTAGGGCCTCGATAATTAATTTCCCATTGTCGATTTCAGTTGCGTATTTTTGCACTAATTCATTTTCCCAAATACCTAGTCGTTCTAAATCTTCTCTTGTTCCAAGATAAATTGCGGCATGACCCCAAAACCCTGGTATGAAGTTATCAGTTAGTCGAAATGGCGTCTTCTCCAGTACGATATCCATGGGTTTCCATGTGGATTCTACTTTTGATATGAATGTGTCGTCTCTGTAGAGAAGCCCTTTGCGTTTTTGGAAGCCACCAAGGATATTTCCGAAAATTTTGCTGCCTTTATAAATGATAGCGTTGCCAAGATGGTTAAAAAAGTCCACTTTCGCTTGGACGTTGATTTTGAATCTTTCAAATAAAATCATAAATAGATCATCGCGAAGTTCATCATCTCTTGTTTTGAAATGATTGAAAAAGTAGCTGCCTTCAATAATATTGCTATAAATTTGAAGTTTAGCATCAGCATTGAGATTTACATTTGGGAGGTAAAATCGTTTATAGATTTTAATCGCCCTTAAAAGATGAAGACTGTTTTTGATCGAAAAAAGGCTCTTCAGTGAATCTTTAAAGGTATCGTCTTCCCGTTTAAAGGAGAGATCTTTTTCATTTAAGAGTCTTCTGAGCTTTGGACGATCTTGAAACTGATGATAAGTATAGAGAGTTGTTTCATAGAGTGTTAACGCCACGGCCAGGCTTCCAATGAGGCTTGAGAGATCTTCATCACTTATCGTATAATCTTTTTTGATGCGTTTTTGAACGAGCGTAAAGTCCTTGCTGATGAATTGATAGGACTCTTCACGGTTAAGGAGACGCTGACGAGCGCCTGTTGAGATTTGGTATAATTCTTCACCCGTCAATGGTCTTGCTTGTGCAATAGATTCATCTACAAGCTTGGCATGAGCATCCACTTGTCGCTTACTATCTACCAGTTTCTGAATAATTTCATCTGCACCGGCGAGGAGATTGCTAGAGAAAGCAATCATCAGCATGAAGATCATGAATTTTGTCATCATTGCAGGCCCTTGATGGAAATTTGTACTATGTCCAATTTTAATGTTTCTGATCAGGAATTTGGAGCTTAAGTGGTTGAGAGTGTAATATCCTCTCAGGCCGTTGAATTTTTAGACAGTTCTAAGTGCTTGATTGCTCTAAAGAGGGAAGTCGATGGACTCTATGAAAGCACGGTTCAGTTGGGTTTTATAGGACATGAGGATCTTTTTCATATCGATGGAAAAGGAGAGTTCTTCCTGAGTATCGCTGATCCTCGTCGTGGTCAGCGTCGTGTGCGCCAGCAAAAGCAGTCCAAAAATATGATGCCTATATTCCTTGTTATAAAGATACTTTTGAACGTCTGGGCCATCCTTAAAATTTACAAAAGGACGGAATTCACAAACACTTGTGTTGAGCGGACAAATAGGCGATTGATCTAATTCCATACTCTGGATAAACTTTTCGATCGTTTCGACAATGGCCACTCCTTGTTCTTTTGTCCCCTGAATCACGTGACGGCGAATAAAACGCTGAAGTTCCGAGCTCAGACCTATAACAGGGGCCACTTCAGAGTCGGTTTTTTTTAGGGCGAGATATTGGTTGAGAGAGCTCAGGTGAATCGTCGGTGAGCGCTGATCTAAAAGATGAAGGCGATAAAGTGGAAAGAAAGAGCGAGGTTTCAAGAGAGAATGAACAAAGGAAAAACGAATGTTAATTCCTTGATCTGAGTTTTCCTGAACATCTTTTAATTCAAGCAGCGCCTCGTGATTTTTTAAGGGCTCCCAGAAAAGTCCGGGTTTTTGAGTGAGATCCTCTTGATAAACGGTGTGAAATCGTTCCTGCCAATAGTATTCAGATAGGCCCATCTTGGCATCGTGAAGTCTCCACGCCCGAGCATCACTGATGTTTGAGCATATAAGATGATCCTCCTTCAAGCGATAAGAAGCACAATTGGTGAGCCGATAATCAGAAGTGTCTTGAGTAGGAGCGTGATAGGTGAAGAGATAAAGGGTCTTTATCGCCTCTGTGAGTGCTGCTTGCCTCTCTTTGAGACGAGACTCTTCATTTGGCGAGTAAGTCAACTCAAAGGTTACTAGAATGTTGGAAGCAAGATTTTCATGTCGATCGAGGATGAAGGTCGGTTGAGACTTGGTAGTGAGTTTTCTCTCTTGATGGAAAACTTTGGTTCGACTACTGCAAGCAGTATTTAACATACATACAATAAGAATTAACAACCAAGTGTTCAGCATAAGTTGATTATAATCCTGATCAGGGATGGCTACAATTTTTTCTCTCTTTATTTTATTGGTCTTTTCTCTTTAAATAGTTGAATGAAAAACTTTATTCTCTTCTTCTCCCTCCTTCTCTTTTCTTCACCTACATGGGCCTGGTATTGCAATGAAGTGGCCTCTGAGAGAAATGGGGACACCATTAATGCTTGTGGGATTGGAGAAGCGCAGGATGAAGATATGGCGAGAAAACTCGCTCTGAATAATGCCTATAAAGAGCTTGATCTTATCTGCTCTCGCTCAGCGGATTGTGCTGGAAGGGGACTTGAAATTTCTCCCCTTCGAACCGATTGCAAAAAAATTGATCTGACCTATCGGTGTCATCGAGGAATTACCGCCACGGTGACGGATCAGGATCGAGATCCTGAGCAGAAAGCTTTGCTGGAAGAGGTTTTTGTGGCCAAGAAGGTGATCCAGGTCGATGGCCGCGAGCAATTCGCAAAGTCAAGTATTGTGGATTTTGAATCAGACCCATCGGGCGTGATGGTGTACGTCGATGGGGTAGAGATATGTTCCACTCCATGTTCCAGTGAAGTAAATCAAGGTGAACATAAAATACTATTTGAAAAATCTGGTTTTGATCTGCTTTCAAAAATCTTAGTGATTACAAGTGGCCGGCAAACAGTGTCAGTGGAACTTAAAAATACTTATGGTTACCTTTCTTTAAATGGAGTCCCGGCCGCAGCGGTAGTCAAAATTGATAATAAAGAAACCAGCTCGAGAGGAAATATTCGTCTTCTCCCAAATCAACATGTGGTGACTGTGGAGAGTAAATTCCACCAACCATGGCATAAGCAATTTGAAATCGCGAAAGGGGAGCAGTTGAGTTTTGATTACGATGCTCAATCCCTGATGGCGTTTTTGAAAATTTCTGTCACAAATAATCAAGGTCATCCCTTGGAAGCGACACTCTTTATCAATGGGAAAAAACAATCTGAGAAGACTCCCGCAGTCATTCAAATTCCCGCTGGTAAGAGTCACCTCGTCATTAGTCATAGTGGCCAGAAAGATCTTCCAGTCGATTTAGATTTGGATGTGGATGAAAAACTGGAACTCAAAAAACAAATGGTTCCATCCAATGAAAAAAACTGGGCCATGTTTTTTGGTCTGGGAGGAAATTCCTTTTCCTTTGATGGTCTTAAGGAAGACTCTAAGAACCAGTACTCTTGTTGTCTTTTGTTCGATGTTTCACTTCAGCGTAATTTAGGAAAGTATGTCGCCTTAAGGGGGATTTATAATTATATTTCGGGTTCGGTAAATTCGAATTCAAATTACAACGGCTATTATAACGGCACGCCTAACACGACTGAATATTTGATTGATGATTACACCGGGCATTTGCTAGGTGTCTCTCTTCCCATTTATTTTTATCGAAATGATTTCACTTCATTTTTTATTGCACCCGAGATTGGAAATTTAAAATCCAAGATGCAATTCAAAAAGATTAGCTATGACGGTACGGGATTTGGTTATGGACAAAAGGATGCAAAGACCTCGACTGTCTCCCAAAGTTACAAGGGGATTACGACAGGTTTTGAGTGGATCCGAGAGACTGATAGGGCCACCGCTTATGGGGGCTATTTGATTGGTGGCCTTAGAACTTTTGGAGATCCATCGGATAAAACATTTAAGTCAAAAGGTGTGGGGTTTATGCAAGTTGGATTAATGATCGGGTTTTAAGGGGCGAAGGCCGAATTGTCGAATGTGGCATAATCAAAACGTGGTGATCTGCTATTCACCATATCTACAAAAACTGCTGTATTACAGACTGAGGTGAGTGTGATATTCACATCGGCATCTCCAGGTTGGAGAGTCGCTTCAGTGGCTCCACAATGAATCGCTCCTTGCCATTTTCCCGGCCCCTGAAATCCCACGAAGCGAAAGCTCCATTTTCCTTCAGGAATGATTAGATCATAGGGAGTGCTGGAAAATTCGTACGTCGACTCCACTTCTGTTACCATATTTTTCAAAATCACAACCGCCCCACCACTTAGATCATCACCCGTGAGATCAGCGTGAAAGACTTGCAGCTTTCTTGAATTAGGCTGCTTTGAGCAAGCTGCGAAAAAAAGAATAATTGTGAGGAGAGTAGGTAGAGATCTCAATGAAATCTCCTGATACTGAAGATGCCACCGGTAGAGAATGTGGCAGACATACTACTGCCTGAGGCCGCCATGCAACCTAGGCCAAAATTCCAAGTACCTGCCCCAAGTCTTTTAATGTTGACGCCTGGTTTTATTTCAACCGTGTTCATGCCGTTAGTGAGATACCCATAGACACCCATAAATGTTCCAGTTCCAGTTGATGTAAATGCTGGTAGGTCTAAAATAACTTGCACGATCATTTCTGATGCAGTTGGAACAGTGTAAGTCACTCCGGCCCCAAAATCATTTTGAGAGGCGATGGATGCCGAGGTTAAACTGACTCCTCCCGTGTAGGGAGGGGCAGTGAGACAAGAAGCTGCACTTGTTGGTGCCGTCGTGATCTTGTACATGAAGCCATCAGTTGAAATATAACCTTTATCATTGACTGCAAATTGAGAGTTGGGATATTCAGTTCCACTGACGACTGTTGAGGTCGATAATTCAAGCAGTTTTTTTGAACCTGTTCCACCGTTATTGGTGATATCGACATTTACGAGCATAGCAGAGTAAGCGCCGGCCCCAGATTGATTACCAGTGAGTTTAAATTCAAAACCTTTTTGAAAACTTGTTCCATTCAACATTCCTTGCATTTTGACAATCGGATCCATCGCTGCATTATATGCACTTGTTTCCACTTGAAGTTTTGAAGTTGGGTTACTTGTACCGATTCCTACGTTGCCTGTAGGGGTAATTCTGACTCTCTCAGTACCATAAGTTCTAAGTAAAAGATTCGTATTATTATTCGAACCAATCACAACATCTTGATCAACACCGGCAGTTACAAACGAGTTTCCGCCTTGGCCGATGAAAGTTGGCATCGACATCGGAACCCAACTCCCACTTGAAAATTGCAGAACTTGGCCATCACTTGGAATTGAGTTTGCTGGAATTCCAATTTTTGCATTAAATTTGTCATAGTCCGCTGTTGAAATTAGACCTGCTGCAACTCCAGGATATGAAGCCATAGGAATGTTCAAGTTCCACGTAAGACCATTAATGCTGAAACCAAAACTGCTTCCCCCAGACGAAGCGGTAACATTGAATCCTGCTGATGACCAAGTTGACGATCCTTGATTCCAGTAGAGGAGATCATTATTATTTGGAGCAGCTGGTTTCGTGATGAAGTTGCTGTAATCGCTATATGAAATAAGGCCTGCAGTGGTTGTTGGTGAACTGGCCATCGGGAGAGTAATGGTTGCCGCGCTTCCTGAAGTGGAAACTTGAGGATATCCGTAACCAGTCGTATTGATAGATACTGAGCTTAGTCCATTTCCACCACCTGCGGCCGGTGGTGACCAATATGAACCGCCATTTCCATTCGAAATTAAAATATCCCCGGCTGCTCCTGTACTCGTAGGCCATTTATTTTTTAAGAAGTTGAAGTTATCGTTCATCGTATTCGCTGAAATCGTTTGCCCACCACTAAAGGGCACTAGCTGGGCGTGCGCACTAAGTGAGGTAATCGAGACGAGAGAAAAAATCCATTTTTTCATCATAAACTCCAGATGGTTCTGGTAGCTTATCGGAGTTTAGGGTATCCCCGTCGAGGATCTTATGGTTCAATTGCGATGGAGGGAAAAATCTTCCCTTTCAATTAAATCTTTTTACTCTTTACGATAACGAGCCACCCGACAAAGCTGACCATGGCGGCCAGATAGTAAGGTGCACCGGGAAGATACAGACCTTCTTGATCAGAAAAGTGACTGAAGACGCGGGAAATGATGAGGGGATTGATGATTGAAGCAAGGCTTGTGAGACCAACGAGGGCGCCCTGAAACTCACCTTGCTCGTGTTCTGGAATATTTTTCGTTGCCAAAGATTGTAGGGCCGGTTGAGCGACAAAAAAAAGCGATGTGAAGAGAATCACAAAATACATCATCCAGCCCTCATACGCGAGGCCGTAGAGAATAAAAGAAATAAAATTTCCGAAAGCGCAGTAGATGAGAACCTTATGCTCACCCCATTTCGGCATCACGATGCGAGTCAGCCAGCCTTGAGCGATAGCAATCAGAAGACCCACTAATGTTAGAGATAAACCTACTTGGGTCGATGACCATCCAAAGCGGTGTTCCGTGTAGAGAGTCCAGATCGAAGGATGAGTCATCCCGGCCAGTTGAAAAAGAAAATGCACAGACGCAAAACTCAGGATGAGAGGATCATGAAAAATATTTTTTAAACTCGAGAACGGATTAAGTTTTCTCCACTGAGGTTTTTTGCGTTTTTCCTTGGCAAAGGATTCTGGCAAAACAAATAGTCCAAACAGAAAATTGAGAATATTAAGTATTGCTGCCGCAAGAAAGGGAGCTTGAGGTGAAAAGTGTCCGAGATAGCCACCGAGAGCAGGGCCAATAATAAATCCCAATCCCAAGGCGGCACCTATCATGCCATAGTTATTGGAGCGGTTGGAATCATCGGAAATATCGGCGACGTAGGCCATGCAAACCGTCACACTGGCACCCGTGAGGCCCGAAATCATCCTCCCAATAAAAAGCCAAGTCAAATCCGGAGCAAAGGCCATCAGGAGATAATCAATACCGGCCATAATAAGTGAAGTTAAAAGAATAGGGCGGCGGCCAAATAAATCTGAGAGGGCCCCTAAAATGGGGGAAGCCACAAACTGCATGAGGGCATAAACCGACATGAAGTAGCCAAAATATTCTGTGACCTGAGCTTCGTCAGTGATAAAGCGCCTGACTACATCGGGTAACGAGGGAATAATGAGTCCCACTCCAATCATGTCGAGTGCGGCCGTAATGAATAAAAAACTTAAACGCGCCTTAGAAGTTGTCATTCTTATAAAGTATAATCAGGGTGAGGAGAGTTTGTATGCGACTATTTATTGCAATCGCTGCGAATGAGCTGAATTTTGATCCCCAAGTGGCCTTAAAAAAACTCAAAGTGAATTTGAATCGTAAAGCATGGGAGTATCGCTGGGTCCCTCAAGAAAACTATCATATCACCCTTAATTTTCTGGGCGAGATCCCAAAAGAGCGTCTCAGCGAGCTGCAAACGATGCTGCATGAGCTGGTTCAGCATCATGTGTATTTTCATTTGAAACTTCATGGCCTGGGCGTTTTTCCTGAAATAAGAGAGGGAAGAGTGATTTGGATGGGAGTGCAAAACTCTCTAGCACTCAGATCTTTGCAAGAGGACTGTGAGTCCCGCTTAAGAGATCTCGGTTTTGATCTTGAAGAGAAATCCTATGTTCCTCATTTAACCTTGGCACGCTTAAGAAATCCTAAAGGTCTATCGGATGTGATTTCTCCTCTGGAAAATACCCGGTTTGGTGAGCTGGAGGTGAAGTCGGTGGTGCTCTATGAGAGCCAGCTCACAGGATCATTTCCTGTTTACATGCCCTTATTTCGCTTTCCTCTGAAAGAACCCTGATGCGCACCGAGTTAGGCGAGTGAATAGCGTTGAATATCTGAGAGCAGAATTCTAGACTTATCAGCATGATTTCCGTCCAACAAGCGAGCCAGTTTTTCACCGATCATTTGCGCCTTAACAAGGCCACATTGAATGAAGCTATCCGTGCGGATCGAGACTATCCTCCGTTTGATCGCGTGATGATGGATGGGATTGCTGTGGCGTTTGAAGCTTTTGCCCAGGGGCTACGTGCTTTTAAAGTTGAAGGGATTCAGGCCGCGGGAGAAGCATCAAAAATTCTTACGGATAAAAAATCTTGTCTTGAAGTCATGACCGGTGCCCCCCTTCCTCGAGGCTGTGATCTTGTGATTCCCTATGAGCATCTTGAAATTGTAAGTGGTGTAGCCACCATTACACGAGAGCTTGAGCGAGAACGCTTTCAAAATATTCATGCCAAGGGTAGTGATTGCAAGCAAGGCGAGATTGTTCTTAAGGCGGGAGCAGCCTTCAATGGTCCTCATCAAGGCATTGCCGCTTCTATGGGAGTGGATTTCAATCTTTCGAGATCTTCTAAAATTTTAATTATCTCCACGGGGGATGAACTGGTTGAGATACATCAAGCTCCTCTTGAGCATCAGATCCGTCGCTCAAATGTTTATGCCTTGAAAGCTTCGCTGGAATTAAATGGGTATACGCAAGTTTCAATGGATCATTTGAAAGACGATGCCCTCGCTGTGGCCCAACATTATGAAAAAAATGCGCCTCACTTTGATGTGATGATTTATTCAGGTGGAGTTTCTAAGGGGAAGTTTGATTATCTTCCTGGTGTCTGGATGGAGATGGGCGTGACTCGCTACTTTCATCAAGTGGCCCAGCGTCCTGGGAAACCTTTGTGGTTTGGGCAAGATGAAAAACAAAAGACCCTTGTGATTGGACTGCCTGGCAATCCTGTTTCGAGTCTCGTGTGTCTTCATCGCTACGTGATTCCTGCTCGTAAAATGTTTGTCAAACTCGCTGAAGAAATAGTTTTTAAAAATGATCTCACTTTTTTTGTTCCTGCAAAACTCGATTACAATGCAGATGGAACTGTTTGGGCAAGTCCGCTTAAAATAAAAAATTCAGGAGAATTCACGGCCCTTGCTGAAAGTGATGGCTTTCTTGAGCTGCCGGCCGAGGGAAAAGTTTTTGCAAAAGGCGAAGCTTATGCTTTTTGGCCATGGAGGAACCTGTGAAGACACTCACTGATTCTCATGGACGGCGCATTCGTAAATTACGTCTTTCTCTCACTGATAAGTGTAACCTGCGCTGCCACTACTGCATGCCAGTGGATCAAACCTTTATGGATGAGCAGCGCTACTTAAGTTCCTTGGAAATAAAAGAGGTCTTAAGTGAACTCGTCTCGATGGGGCTTGAAGAGGTGCGCCTGACAGGAGGGGAGCCGCTGCTGAGAAAATCGTTTGCAGAGATTATTGAATCGATGAGTTCTATGGGACTCAAAAAAATCGCCCTTACCACCAATGGAATTCTACTCGATAAATATTTTGATGTGCTAAAAAAACATAACGTGTTTCATCTCAATATTTCCCTGGATAGCTTGCAAGAAGAGAATTTTAAGCGCATCACTTTTGGAAATCATTTTTCCAAAGTGAAAGAGAATATTCTTAAGGCGCATGAACTGGGTTTTGTGGTGAAAATCAATACCGTAATGATGAAAGGGATTAATGATCATGAGCTTTTAGATTTTGTGAAGTTTTCTGAAGACACCGGCATGGAAGTGCGCTTTTTGGAACTCATGCGCATCGGTTATGCTTGCCAAGAGCAGAAAGACCAATTTATTTCGGCCAATGAGTTGATTCAAAAGCTAAAAGACTCTCGAGAATTGAAATCCGTGACAATGCCTTTGGATTCAACCTCATTTAATTATTTAACAAACTTTGGGGCCCAGATCGGTTTTATCGCTTCTGAGTCTCAACCCTTTTGTGGGCAATGCTCTCGCTGGCGATTATCGGCGGACGGCATCCTTCGCGCCTGTTTACTTAAAAATGATGGATTAAAAATAGCAGATTTAAATCGTGATGAGCGTTTAAATGCTTATCAGCAGCTCTTGGGGATGAAACCACTATTAAGGCCAGCTGAAGTGGCCCACCAGATGAATGTGATTGGAGGATAAATGCTGACTCACCTAGATCAAAAAAATAATCCCACCATGGTGGATATAACGGATAAGTCGACGTCTCATCGCATGGCCATGGCCCAGACTCAGATCCAACTGCCTCTGGAGATGAAGAATTTTTTTCAAGGTGAAGAACTTGTCCTGAAAAAAGGTCCGGTGTTTCAGACGGCGATCATTGCGGGGACCATGGCGGTGAAACGCACTCATGAGATGATTCCGTTTTGTCATCAGATTCCGGTGGAGAGTTGTAAGTTTGAAATCACCACTGATGAGAATCTTCTCGTGACCATCACATGTCGGGTGAAAACCACTTTTAAAACCGGTGTAGAAATGGAGGCCCTCCATGGGGCCAGTGTCGCCGCTCTGACGATTTATGATATGTGCAAGGCGATTTCCCATCAGATGACTCTGAAAGAAACAAAACTACTCTATAAGACGGGGGGGAAATCCACCCTCTTAGATCGTCCTACTTATGGTCTGGTACTGACAGGGGGAAAAAGTGAGCGCATGGGTGAGGCGAAAGCGCTGATTGATTATAAAGGCAAGGCCCATGGTGCTTATATAGCTGATGTCTTAGAGAAATATTGTGACAAAGTTTTTCTTTCCGCTCGTGAAAATCAGTGGAAGGGAACGCAGCTTGAAGCTTATCCGGCCATTTTAGACACACTTCCAAATGCTGGCCCCCTCGGTGGTATGCTCTCGGCCTTTCAAGCTTATCCGGATGTGAACTGGCTGATCACGGCCTGTGATCTCGTTCACTTTAATGAACTCACAGTTGAAAAACTACTTTCTCATTTTAGAGAAGATGTGGTGGCAACGGCCTATAAGAATCGTGAGGGAGATTTTCCTGAAGCACTATGCGCGCTCTACACACCCAAGGCGCAAGAGGTTTTCCTTGATGCTTTTAAAAGTGATGTGCGCTGTCCGGTGAAGGTCCTTAAAAATTCTAAAACTCATCTCATCGAGCAGGAAGCGGGAATTAATCTTGCTAATATTAATACCAAAGAGGAGCGCCAGTATGTTCAACATTAAGGTATGCTACTTTGCTCTCTTGCGTGAGAAAGCGAATGTTGAAAGTGAACTCTTTGAAACTCAGTCCAACACTTATGCTGAGCTTTATGAGGAACTCGCGCTTAAGCATCAATTCGGCTTACCTGCTTCGATGATCCAAGTGGCGGTGAATGATGAGTTTACCTCCATGAAAAATCCCATCTTACCTGGGGCGAAAGTGGTCTTTATTCCACCGGTGGCGGGGGGCTGATGTTTACTCTTTCAATCACAGAACTCAATCGTGATGAACTTTATCAGAAGCTTTCAAACCAAAGTGCTGGGGCCATCGTAGTCTTTGAAGGCTGGGTGAGAGATCATAATCAAGGGAAAAAAGTTCAAAGTCTTGAGTATCAAATTTATCATGAGCTCGCCCTAAAAGAGGGTGCACGTATTCTAGAAGAGGCGAAAGAAAAATTTAATCTCCATCAAGTTCTCAGTGTCCACCGTGAAGGACATTTAAAACTTGGCGAAATGGCAATTTGGGTTGGGGCCACGGCCTCTCACCGTGATGATGCTTTTAAGGCGACTCGCTATGTGATTGATGAAATCAAGCATCGTTTACCCGTTTGGAAAAAAGAACATTATGTGGATGAAAAACCGGAATGGGTTTTTTGTCGCGATCACCATCATCACGTGCATTTTGAGGAAGCTGATTTTTATTCAAAACAATCAAAAGTGATTGATCAGAATAAACTTAAAAATGCCCGGGTGCTCGTTGTTGGGGCGGGAGGATTAGGCTGCCCAGTGCTGGTGAGTCTGGCCACGGCAGGAGTCGGGCTTATTCGCATTGTTGATCCTGATCGCATTTCCCTTTCAAATATTCATCGCCAATTTCTTTATTCACCCAATCTCGTGGGAGAAAAGAAAGTTGTGGTCGCGAAGGCCAGGCTGATGGAGCTGAATCCTTTTATTCACGTTGAAGCAGTTTCTGAATTTTTTAAAACAGATCATTTGAAAGATATTGATCTCGTCATTGATGGAACAGATTCCATGCACGCAAAGTTTGAAATCCATGATGCTTGTTTTAAGTTTCAGCTTCCTTTTGTGAGTGCAGGCGTTTTTAAAGCTGAAGCTCAGTTGAGAACGTTTAATCCTGGGCAAGGGTGCTTACGCTGTTTAGAGGGCGAGACGCCGGATGATTCCCTGTTGGGCAATTGTAATGACTTTGGAGTCCTAGGGGCCTGGACCAGTGTCATGGGATCTCTCCAGGCTTCTGAGGCCATTGAGTTTTTACAAACAGGCACCAATACGACGAGTGCATCGACTTTATATTTGAATCTCAAAAATCTCTCCACTTATTTGCTCAAAAACTTTGCTAACAAAGATTGCCCGGTTTGCCGAGGGGAAGGGGATCTTCTCCTTAATTCACTAGAGGTGCTTCATGCTCAAGATGGGCATATCGTTGATATTCGAAATATGAGTGATGAAGAAGTGGCGCAAATTAATTTTCAGCATTCAAAAACGATTCTTTGCTGCCATCGCGGTGTACGCTCCAAAAGATTGACCCAGCAGCTGCGCTCACTGGGCCATGAGAGTGTTTTTTCGCTTAAGGGTGGGGCCAATAGTTTAGGGGAATAGCTCCCACTTTTTTGACAGTTTTATTTTTTAAGAATTTTGTTATTCGTTCGACTTCGATTTTAAATTCCTCTTCGCTCATCATGAGATTACTCAGAACCCCACTCCAGGCCCGCACGCTCCCGGCCAGGGTAGCCGCTTCTTCGAGTTCTTCTTTTGTTGCCCCCGCATTGATCGCTGCCATGGTATGGTAGTAGACGCAATAGGGACAAGGAATCTGTCCAGAGACAGCAACTCCTATTAGTTCCTTATATTTTTGTGGGATGGCGGTGTATGGATTAAAAGAAAGTCCTTTAAGCTCCTTCCAAGCACCCACAAGACTTGCTTTCGGAACTTGAGTCATAAAATTAGGAACCATGCCAAATTGAATTCTCATATCTCGAAAGACATCTTGAACGGTTTCAATTTTTCTTTCTTCTGGTGCAGGTATAACTTCCATTGCCTGGATATTTTTTTGATTGACCTGAAACATGAGAACTTTATCAATTTCACTGCGAAACTCAGCGACATCAATTTGCACTCCGTTAAGAAACGCACTCCATTTGCGAGTGAGTCCTGCTACAGCGACGGCTTCGCGGATTTCGATGTCTGCCGAGTTGTTAACTTTTGCCAATTCCTGGTGGAAATATGTGCATAAACGACAAGGGACTTGTGAAGAAACCGCAGTCAGAATGAGCTCTTTGTATTTAAGGGGAATTGCCGTTTCTGCACTAAATTCTATTGCCTTCATTTCCTTCCAAGCACCGGTCAGGCCATAGGATGGATACTCCTTGAGAAAGCTTGGAACGAGACCGAGTGTTTCCCGTATATCCTTATAAACATCATCCACCTCGGCCTTAGTTTTGTCGGGCTGGCCATTGGCAAAGGGAAGATAGAGAAAAAAGGTGATTAGTAGAAAGGTCAGTAAACGTCCCATGATCGACTCCTCGTGAACGTTGATCTTGGGCATTAGTGTCTCTCAAGAGCAGATGGGTCATCAGCTCAAGCTTCACTTAATCTTTTACAACCTCTAAAATTGGTTATTGATCTCTCACTTGCAGCAGTTCTGCGGCCATACTGATGGCAATTTCATAGGGATGATTAGAACCAAGGGGAAGACCCATGGGAACACGAAGTTTATTAATAAAGTTTTGAGAAACACCTAACTCAAGTAATTCTTTCTTGATTTTGATGCCTTTGACTTCGGAGCCAATGACACCCACATAAGGACACTCAGGAGCGTGTTTAGCAATTTCCACAAGAATGGGGACATCGTGGGCGTGTCCCATGGTCATGCACAGAAAAAAACTCTTAGGATCAAAAGATGCAACTGTCTCTTTTGGATGTGGGTGATGAACGGCCTTAATGCCTTCCAGCTTTTCAATCCAATCCGCTCTTGAATCGATACAGGTTACTTGGCAGTTGAGTTTGCTTAAAAGTCTTGTCAGGGCCTGCGCCACATGACCAGCTCCGAAAATCACTATCGGCCAGCTTTGAGCGAGATGAGTTTCAAATAAAAAACTGACTTCACCTCCGCAAGACATGCCAATATCAGTCTGCAGATTCCAGGTCAGGGTGAGGGGAGATGTAGATTGAGTTACGAGCAGCTCTTGGGATTTTTTGATCGCTGCCATTTCTACTTTTCCACCACCGACCGTTCCTGCATGGAGACCTTGAGTCGTCACAATCATTTTAGCACCTGGATCTTGCGGGGACGAGCCTCTGACTCCAGTGATCGTCACCACGACAAAGGAAATCCCTTTGTCAGTTAAACTCACGCACTCTTGCCAAAAATTCATTTGTCCCATGCTTGAAACTTTTCCGGACTCATCGCCCGCAAAATACGCTCACTGGTCGCCGGTATTTTGATGTGAGGATATTCCTCTTGATACTGAGGAAGTGCACAAAGAGCATTGTTGATCGCGGTCCAGGCACTGATCGCAAGTAAAAGAGGTGGCTCGCCTACGGCCTTTGTCCCACGAACGTTGGCGTAGTTCTCATCATTTTCAAGCAACTCTATCTTAAAGTGCCGTGGAGTATCTTGAACATTGGGAATTTTGTAAGTGCTGGGTGCATGAGACAGAAGAAAACCTTGATCGTTATAAAAAAGATTTTCCGTTGTGACCCAACCCAGACCTTGGATGTAGGCGCCAGAAATTTGTCCGATATCCAGATCATGATTCACCGGACGACCGAGATCCATCAGAATGTCAGTCGCGAGAACTTTCACTTCACCCGTGTCTTTGTTCAGACTCACTTCAGTGCAGGCAACTCCTTGCGTGAAATAAAGGAAGGCATCTCCCTGGCCAGTAAGTTTGTTGAACTCAATGCCAGGAATACGATAGAAAGCATAATCACTCAGTGAGATACGATTTAGGTAGGCTTCGAGAACAAGATATTTAAATTCAATTTTTTTATCCAGATGCTGGGGATGAAAAACCCAACCGTCTTCAAATTGCATCTCAAAGTAAGTCGCCTTACCACTGGCCCAGTCGGCGCCTTCATTTGGATCATTCACATCAAGATTGGGAGTTTCAAGCACAATCTCTGCTTGCGTCCCAAGGCCAGCTGTTTTAGAAGCCCATTTTTCTTTTGGGATATCTAAGAGTCTGAGAGCGAGCTCACTGAGGCGTTTTTTTATTTTACGTGTGGCCAGAAGTGCCGCCGCACCATTGAGATCCGTTCCACTCGACGCTGCTGTTGGTGAAGTATTGGCATTCTTATCCGTTCGAGTCGCCATCATTCGAGCCGCTTCACGATTGAGACCCAGTTCACTTGTCACCATCTCAGCAATCCGAGCGTTTACTCCCTGGCCCATTTCAGTCGCGCCAGTGCTGACCTGAAGGGTGCCATCGTTATGAATGATCACCAGGGCATTGGCCTGATTGAGAAAACGGGTGGTAAAGGAAATCCCAAACTTCACCGAGGTCAGCGAGAGTCCACGGATCGTTTGGTGATTGGATTGATTAAATGTTTCAATTTCACTTCGGCGCTGATCATAGTGGCACTTGAGAGCGAGCTCTTCATGCAAACGAAGCAGTTGATTGTTCTCCACCAGCTGACCGTAGTGAGTGGTATTACGATGGTCTTGATCTGAGTAAAGATTGAGTTTGCGAATATCAAGTGCATCTTTTTTTAAGTAATGGGCCACTTCTTCGATCGCCTTCTCAATGGTCGCGACACCTTTTGGTCCACCAAAGCCTCTGAACGCCGTATGTGAGTGATGATGAGTTTTACAAACTTGACCCGTCACTCGCATGTGGGGAATGAAATAAGAATTATCTGAATGGAGCATGGCCCTTTCCATAATGGAGGTGGAAAGATCGGCGTAGGCCCCAGCATCAGAATAAAGCTCTACATCCCACGCGAGTATGCGACCTTCATCATCAAAGCCTATTTGATATTCATTTTCAAAGGGATTTCTTTTTCCCGTCATCACCATGTCATCATCTTTAGTGAGAGCGAGACGCACCGGACGCTTGAGCTTAGTTGCGCAAAGGGCGGCCATGGCGGCAAAAGGAGCGGCCTGGGATTCTTTTCCCCCAAATCCACCACCCATGCGCTTGACAATACAAACCACGTCTCGATCGGGCAAGCCGAGTGCATGGGCCACCACGTGTTGAGTTTCAGTGGGATGCTGACTCGAAGAATGAATTTCTACCTGTC
>CANFNX010000060.1 GCA_947448495.1 Bacteriovoracaceae bacterium
ATGGTCAAGTTGTTCTGATTGATCATGGGAATGATCTTAGGACAGTTCTCTTAGGTAAGATGGACATTAAAGTTAAAAAGAATGAAACTGTGAGCACCGGTGATGTTCTTGCCTACACGCAAAATACAAGCAAAGAAGATCAAAATCTCTATTTCGAAGTGAGAAAGAAAAATACCGCCCAGAACACTATTTTGTGGTTAGACCAGAATGGAGTGAGTAAAATCTAGACTGATCATTCGTTCTAGGAGTACTCATGTCTTTTCGTTTCATAGCTGTCGTATTGTTTAATTTATTTTTTTCATTTTCATTAACTGCAGCTGATAATCATTCCAAAAACCACCAAAATAAATCAAGATTCGAGCAACTAGAACTATTCAATAAAGTGTTACATCTGATCGAGACTCAATACTACCGCCCAGTCAATACTGAAAAATTAATTGAAGGTGCTCTCAAGGGGATGATGGAGACTCTCGACCCACACTCAACTTTTTTGAACAAAGAATTTTTTGAGAAAATGCAGAATGATACTCAGGGAGAGTTTGGTGGCTTAGGACTCGAAGTGACCCAAAGAGATGGAGTTATCTATGTGATTACTCCCATCGATGATACTCCTGCGTTTCGTGCAGGAATCCTTTCTAAAGATAAGATGGTTGAGATTAATCATGAACCAATTGTCGGATTGTCTCTCGAGCAGGCAATGGAGAAAATGCGAGGTAAAATTGGCGAATCGATTCATTTAGGTATCGTTCGTGAGGGGGTCGAGGGAATTAAGCATTTCAACTTGAAAAGAGAGCTGATTAAAGTCAAGCCAGTCAAATCTGAACTTGTAAAATCTCACTTCCTCTATATGCGTTTAACTCAATTTCAAAAGCGCTCGGCAGAGTCACTTGAAGAGGCGCTTAAAGAGTTTAAAGCAAACGGAAAATCAAAAGATCATATCGAAGGAATTATTCTAGATCTACGCTCAAATCCTGGAGGGCTACTCGATCAAGCAGTAGATGTCTCCTCGCTGTTTTTAAAAGAGGGAATTGTTGTATCAACGGAAGCTCGTGATCCCCAAAACAAAGATATTCGATATGTGAAAAAATCTGGTTACAAGGACTTGGCTACTCCGATGGTCGTTTTGATCAATGGGGCTTCTGCCTCGGCCTCTGAAATTGTAGCCGGTGCTTTACAAGATTATAAGCGTGCAGTGATTATGGGGTCTCAATCTTTCGGAAAGGGCTCAGTCCAAACAGTCGCGCAACTTGATAAAGATACTGGGGTAAAGTTAACTATTGCTCAATATTTAACTCCTAAAAATCGTCGAATTCAGGCCGTTGGGATCACTCCAGATGTGACCGTGGAAGAAGTGGATCAGGATGCGTTTGAGAAAGATTTGAAAGAGGATCGATATATTAGAGAAAAAGATTTACGGAACCATCTTACTGCGACCATTGAAAATGATGCTGAGAAAAAGCAACGTGAAGTTTATGAAAGACAAGATCGTCAACGAAGAATTGAGGAACTTGCCAAGAGAAAGGATAAGAAAAAAGTTAGCGAAGATGAAGTCTTTAAAACTTATAAACCAAGTGAAGACTACCAAGTTTTACAAGCCGTAAGATACCTTCAGGGATTTAACGTTTTTAAAGAGACTAAGAGTCATTCAAAATAATGGATTTTCAAGCTGCCTCAGTATCAGACCTCGTAAACTCCATCAAAAGTCTTCTTGAAGACCAATATCAAGAAGTTTTTGTTCAAGGAGAAATTACAAATTTATCACTTTCTTCAAGTGGACACTGGTATTTTAATCTGTCTGATGAGGGAGCAGCTATTTCATGCGCTCTTTTCAAAATGGATGCCCTGAGAAATCCGTTAGTAAAGAATCTTAAAGATGGCGATAAGATCATCGTACTTGGCCCTCTGAGCGTGTATCAGAAGAGAGGGACCTTTCAGATTTTGGCAAAAAAAATACTTCCAGCAGGTACCGGTCAATTAAAAATTCAATTTGAAAGGCTCAAGGCCAAGCTTTCTGCAGAGGGACTTTTTGATATTGATAAGAAAAAAGGTATACCCAAATTTCCAGAAAGGATTGCCGTTATAACGGCAGAGCATGGAGCAGCCTTGCAAGATTTTCTCAATGTCTTTAAGAGAAGATCCCTTTGGTGTGACATTCTCATCCTTCCAGCTCTGGTTCAGGGAGAGGGGTCTGCTAAATCCCTCAAGCAAGCACTTTTAAAAGCTCAAAATGTGTCTGGTGTTGATGTGATTGTTTTAACCCGCGGTGGCGGTAGTCTAGAGGATTTATGGTCGTTCAATGATGAGGAATTAATCAGGACAATCGCGGCTTGCACTATACCCGTTGTGAGTGCTGTGGGACATGAAGTGGATTTTACTCTTAGCGATTTTGTGGCTGATTTTCGCGCAGAAACTCCTACGGCTGCTGCAGAAATCCTTTCACAGCCACAGACTGAACTTAATTCGAGACTTCTCTATTGTGTATCACATTTAAAAGCGGGAATGCTCAAATTCCTTCAACAAGTTGATCTCATGAATCATCGCTTTCATCCAAGAGAAATGATTCATCTCTTGAACGAAAAAATTCAATTTGCACATAAAAAAATTGAAAGTTTACGGATGATAGATCGGGCGCATGAATTAATAGGGATTCATGAAAATACAAGAATTGTAGATGAATTAGGACTTAAGCTGACATTTACATCTAATGTTATGGTTGCAACCTATTCTGAAAAGTTAAAAAGAATTAATCAGGTTCTTATGGCCTTAGATCCAAAGAATGTTTTAAAAAGAGGATTCACTTATACTGAGACAGAAAATCATGAAGTGATTTCAACAAAAAAAGACTTTAATAAACTTCCCTCGAAAACGAATATCAAACTTCATTTTCATGATGGTGTCGCAATTGTGTTTAAGGAATAATAATGAAATTTTTAATTTTGATCACTCTGACCTTCTTCAATATCGCCTGCGCACTTGGTACTCAGAAAATTGAGCTTTCCAAAAAAAACATGAGCATTCGTCCGGGTGAAGTGAGATGGATTGAGTTTCCTGTTTCCTCTCAACATTCAAAGCTTCTGTGTCGTGGACTCGAGGTGAAATACGTAAAAAGAGGTGACGTTGGATTGGCCTTTGTGATGGAGAGTTACTTTTCTGATCTAAGCCCTTACCAATGTGTGGTTCAAGAAAAGCACAATAAAACTTTTGAATTTAACTTTGTAGTAATCCAGCGGGACTATCTCGCTGAAAAATTAAAAGTTGATCCCAAAAGGATAAAATTAGCGCCTGAAGATGAGAAAAGAGTTATGGAGGAGCAACAGATTCTGAATAAAATCTATCGTTCAAGTATACCGGATTTCCTTTTCACTGAAGCCTTTATCCAGCCTATGAAATCAGTTGTTACAAGTGTATACGGAACTAAAAGAGTCTATAACAAAGAAAAGAAAGGTCAGCATCTTGGCATTGATTACCGGGCCGCCATTGGTGACGAGGTTCCTGCGGCCAATGCTGGTAAGGTTGTTTTTTCTGGAGATCTTTTTTATACGGGTTGGACAGTCATTATTGATCACGGAGTTGATATTTTTACTGTCTATGGTCACCTCTCTAAAACGACTGTACAAACTGGGGAGATTGTCAAAAGAGGAGATTTAATTGGTCTGTCAGGAAATACAGGGAGGACCTCTGGACCACACTTGCACTGGGGGACAAAAGTCCAAGGGCAGTATATTGATGGTTTTATACTCATTGAAGAAAGCAAAAAACATTTCAAAAATTAAGCATGAACAACTATTCGAGGTATTTAACATTTAGGGTCGATCCTCAGCTTTCGGTTGAGATTAAAAGACATCTTGAAGGACTTTTTTCGAGTTTCCCTAACGCTCATCATGAGACGTTTTCAGTTTCAAAAGAACCAGAAACATTAGGGCGATTGGTCGTAGACATTTATTCGGAACATTCAATTGGCCAATGTCAAATATTGAGCACATTCAAAATATGTTTTCTAGATAAGAATCAAAGTCTTTTTAGTTATGGTCAAAATATCGATCAATCCCTAGTGGATATTATTCTAGATGAATCGATTGATCCTATCATGTTACAAAAAATACTCTTTCCTAGACTAGAGAGCCTCGTCAGTGTTTATGAAGAAAAGATGCTCGCTTTGGGATTCAAAAATATAAAAAAAATTGAAACGACCTTAAAACAAGAGACCATGAAGTTTATTTCGGCGAATAAGATTCTCACTTCTGGTGACCTCCTAGACTACACACAGGCATTAGTTGATCTGGAAAAAGAGTTAATTCAAACAAATGATCTCTCAAAGTTTAACAAAATCCTGAAAACCTTTTTGAAAAATTACGTTGAAAAAACCAAAGTTGAGTTTGTGCGGGCCGAGGATCTTATTGAACTGCAATTAACAACCAATTTTCTCCCTTTGCCGAGATATCACGGTGAATTTGTAGCGCTTGAAATGGCTTGGTTTGATCAGGACTATGTACGACTTATCAAAAAAGTTTTCTTCTATTACACTCTACTAAACTATTTTCTTACGAAGAGGGATATCCCAGATCCATTTTATGATGATTCATTATGGGAGCATATTTTAGATAGTATCCCTTTTCCTGTGGCCTTACTCTCGGTTAGCGGAGAGATCTTTCAGCATAATTCGTTGTTTTCAAAACTCAATCTCACCCCGATGGAGTGTTTGAATTATAAGCTCAGAGAAAAAATACTTGTTCATGACATCCCTTATAATGTCTTTAGAAAAGATTTAAATCATCTTGGTGTTGAAAAACTTTTATTTGTTTTTTTTACTGAAAGTTTTTTTCTAAAAGGTGATGGTCAATTAACTCCATCTGGACAAGAACTGGGCATTATAAGCTCGAGTATCGCTCACGAACTTAATAATCCAATCGCTGGAATTCAGGCAGCAATTGGGCTTTTAATGCTAGATGAGAATATGAATGAAGAAGCCAAATTAACATTGGTCGAAATGAAAAATGGTGCTAATCGATGTAAACAATTGATTGAGACTTTCCTAGGCTTTTCTCGGGCAAACCCCAAACATTTAACGGTCAAAGATTCTCAACAAAGCTCTATCGATATTTGTTATCAGCAAGCTCAGAACTTATTGCGCTTTCGGACTGTTGAGAGTGGTATACGCTTTTCAATGAATTTTTCCCGACATCTTGAGTTTAGGGCGGGTGTAAATTTAAGTCTTTTGACGATGACATTTTACTTAATTCTTGGCGAATTAATGACGTTATATTCTCATCAGCTTTTAATTGCAGATAAAAATCAAATAGAGAAAGTCATTAGAGGCGAAATCATTGAGTCTTCTCAAGAGATTCAAATCCAATTGCATGAATTAAATATTTCAACACTGAGTCTGTCTAAACTTATACAGAATCTTCTGACGATAGAAAACTTGGTCCTCCAGGTGACAGATTATTCGTTGAGGTTTATTTATAACCCACCTAAAGATGCGATGTAGGAAAGTTGTAAGGATCTGGGTTTTCAGTCAATAGCTTATCAATTCTTTCTAGGTACCTTTTTGGATCTTCCTTAATTTCTGCATTCTTTAAAGAGACATACAGGCCAGGTTCCGTTTTTAGTGCATTTTGAAAAAGAGCAAGAAAATAATCTTTGATATCGTTTTGAATAAAAGCTTTTCTCTTTCCTTTCTGCTGTGACTCAAACCGACTGATTTGCCCAAGAAGAAATTGATGAAGTTTCTTTTTGTGGGCAGGAAATTTAAACACCAGTTGTGAGTGAGTTGAAAAATTTAAAAATGAATAAACGATAAACTGCCCATTGATAAGATGAGGAGTAACGACGAAGTCTTGCTCCTCAAATGGATTTGTCGTGACTTGCAGTGGATGATTTTTCTTTAGATAAGTAATAGTTTTATTTCGATACACTTCAGGTATTTTTACAAAATTGGAGTTTAGAAAAAATAGTCCCTCGATGAATGGACCACTTAGCCGAATATGGATCTGACTCCAGCGAAATTCTGTAAGGTACGTCTTGAGTTCTTCAATTTCTTTTGCAGGGTTTTTAATTGGTAAAATCGTGAGTATGACTCCATTGTCACCTTTGACAGACAAAATTGCTGGCATAGAGACTTTTGAGAGTGTTGAGAAAACAGTCTCCAAGCCTTCTGAGTAATCAATGATGGCCCGGTCAAGTTCAAATTTATTTCGTGGGTAGTATAGTTGATTAATTTTTCTGATTTTCTTTTCTTCGAAAAATTCAAGGTACTTCAGTAGAAGATTGGCGGTCGCTCTTGCATCTTCAATTGCTCTGTGTGCCTGCGAATGAGAAATGCCAAATATGTCAGACATATATTGAAGATTCGAACTCATGATGTCTGGGATGAGATATTTCGTCATGATGTTCGTACAGATAACTTTGTTATCTAGAGTTGGGCGTTGTAATTTTTTTAAAACACCATTGAGGAAAGGAATATCAAATGAAGTATTATGGGCAACAAGAATAGAATCACCTATAAACTGGATAATTTCATCAATAACTTCATCAATAAGAGGGGAGTGTTCAACATCCGCTTTTTTGATGCCTGTTAGTTTTTGAACAAAATCAGGAATTTCTTTTTGAGGGTTAATCAGAAAGCTTCTTTCTTCTGAAATTTTCCGATTTTCAATTTTCAGGATACCTACCTCAATAATCTTTTCTGTTTCGGGATTTCCTCCCGTCGTTTCAAGATCAATGACGCAGAATTTTAGAGAATTAAGAAGTTCGTGAGAACTGTTGTATATTTTTTCTTGCATTTAATAAAAGGAACATTCGCTCCTTCCCCGTGTGAAGCAAATTATTTTTTCAAGTGCTCTGGTGTAAAAGCATGAGTCAGTAATTCGCCTAGTTTTTTTGTTTTTTCTTTTCCAGCTTGGTCGCCAAAGGTGATTTCAAGGTCTAAATCTGAGAATTCAGTCATGACCTGAAGACACATTCCACAAGGAGGCCATCCATCAACAGTATAGACATAGATTTTTTTTAATTTACGGTGTCCCTCAGAGACAGCTTTCCAGATGGCAACTCTTTCAGCACAGACAGTTCCACCGAAGCTAGAGTTCTCTACATTGCATCCTTGAAAAATGCTTCCATCCTCAGTCACAACCGCAGATCCAACTTTGGCCAGCGAGTAGGGGGAGTAGGATTTTTGTGAAGCCTCAAGGGCGAGAGTTCGTAGTGATTTTTGTGTCATCTAAACTTTTCCCAACTTTTTAAGTTCACCTATAGTTTCAGTCAAAATTGTTGCAAATCCAACCATGGCCTTTTCTGCCACCAGTTTTACATCTGCGTGACTTAATTTTTCACTTTTGATGCCGGCTGCATAATTAGTAATGCAAGCGACACCAGCAACTTTAAGTCCCAAATGGTTAGCCGCTATGACTTCAGGTACTGTACTCATGCCGACCATGTCTCCGCCTATCGTTCTCAGCATTCGGATTTCAGCAGGTGTTTCATAAGATGGACCCAAAACTGAGCAGTAGACTCCAGATTTAATATCCACATGATGATTTTTTGCAACCGCATGAATAATCTCATTCAGGGTAGAGTCGTATGCGTGGGTCATATCTGGAAAACGGGGTCCAAGTTCAGCGATATTTGGCCCTTGAAGGGGATTTCTACCAGAAAGGTTGATATGATCGCTGATCGTGACCAGATCACCAGGATGATAATTTAGATTAATTCCGCCGGAAGCATTTGAGAGGATGAGATACTCGATTCCTAGAGTCGCAAGGACTCTTACCGGAAGAACAATTTCTTCCATAGGATGGCCTTCATAAGCATGAATGCGACCCTGTAGTGCTGCAACGGGGACCCCATTGACTTCACCAAGTATCAAACAGCCCTGATGACCTTCAACCGTTGTACGCTTGAAATGAGGGATATCTTGATAAGGAATCATGGTTTTATTTTGAATTTGATCAACATAAATCCCGAGGCCAGATCCTAGAACCAGTCCAATTTTAGGTTTTATCTTATAGCGTCCCTGAATATATTGAGAGGCTTCAAGAATTTTCGTCATCATAATGGAGATCCTTAGCTTAATTTATCTATAATCAGTTTAGGTGTTTTGATTTTCGTCGAGGACATTGTCAAAACATCCTTAAGGAAAATGGATTTAATATCTTCAGCGATGGCTTTTTGATCTAAGTTGTGATGGATTTCAAAAATCACATCACCTTTTCTTACTTGATCACCAATTTTCTTTTTAAACTCGAATCCGACACCATGATCAATTTTATCTGCCTTTGATTTTCTTCCACCTCCGAGGCGAATCAACAGAAGACCGATTTGTTCATTTTGAAACATTTTAATGAAACCATTTTTAGGGGCCCTAACAAGTGTGACCTCTTTAGCCATTGGGAGAAGAGAGTAATCATCGACAACTTTTGGATCACCACCCTGAGACCGAATCAATTTCTTCAGCTCTTCCAAGGCCTTGCCAGAGTCGACCATGAGCTGAGCTTTTTTAAGAGATTTTTCATAGGTTTTTTCAACTCCTGCCAAATGAATCATATGGGCAGCAAGTGCGAGAGAAAGGTCTGTTAGATCCTTGGGTCCTCTGCCTTTAAGAGTTTCAAATGATTCAATCAGTTCATTGGAGTGCCCGACCGAGTTCCCTAGGGGTTGATTCATGTCAGTGATTAGGGCTACCGCCTTTTTCTTAAATCTTTTCGCCGTAGCAATTAAACTTTTTCCAAGTGCCTTAGCGTCTTTAGTTGTTCTCATGAAAGCACCAGTGCCAGTTTTAATATCTAACACGATACCATTGGCGCCTTCAGCTAACTTTTTACTCATAATAGATGCAGTAATAAGAGGAATAGAGTCAATTGTAGCCGTTACATCGCGAAGGGCATAAATGAGTCTGTCTGCTGGCGCAATCTCTGGAGTTTGTCCCATGAGGACAAGACCATCATCCATGAGCTTTTTTTGAAATTCATTTAATGAGAGGGAGGTGTTAAACCCTTTGATCGCTTCAATTTTGTCCACAGTCCCACCGGTGTGGCCTAAGCCTCGACCAGCGATCATCGGAACCTTGACTCCAGCTGCCGCAGCAATGGGGGCCAGGATAAATGAAGCCTTATCACCAATCCCACCTGTGGAGTGTTTATCAATGACATTTTTACCAGGAAACTTAATATGTTCTCCTGATTCAAGCATTGCATCCGTCAAGGCAGCTGTTTCAACGACATCCATGCCTTGAATAAACATCGCCATCAACATGGCAGACATCTGGTAATCTTCTATTCTTTTTTCGGTGTAACTTTGAATAAACCACTTTATTTCTTTTTCAGATAGTTTTTCACCTTTCTTTTTTTTATCGAGAAGGGAATAGACTTCAAAACTTTCTTTCGCCATAAGTACTCACAATTTAATTACTAATTTGCCAACCTAAAGATGGGAAATTATCATAGTCTTAAGGTTTCCCGCTTGGCAAACATTGCGACAAGGATCGACATGAAAAAATGGATTTCATTGCTTATGTGTTTTCAATTTCTCACTCTAAACATGGTCTGGGCCCAGTCTGAAGATGATATTATCAAGAATACCCAAGATGACATGCTGATGGTGGTTGCGGCGGGTGGAGCTGGTGCGGTGCTAGGTTTATCGACCCTGTCATTTTACGATACGCCTTCAAAAAGTATCTCAAACATCTGGACCGGTGCGGCAATTGGTATCATCGCAGGGGTGATTTTTGTTGCTTACAACAGTGCCCAAAAAGGCTCTGAGGATCTAGTGAGTCAACATTCTTCAGAGAGATTTTCAACTCCTGAACGTGCTGAATGGCATGCCAAAAACTCCCAATTCCTTTCAGCGCAGTCGGTGCAATTTGCGACTGATTTGTTGAAATACTCATTCTAAAAGAGTCGACTTTTTCTTGCCATAAAGAAGATCCTGTCGGTATAACTCTGTGAGTTAGCCCTATATTGATTTGGAATTTTTACCTTAAATGGGAGTCTTATGAGTTTGGAGTCCATCTTACGCGGAATCTTGGGTTTAGTTGTCTTAACTTTAGTTCTCTATCTTTTTAGCTCCAACAAAAAACAAATTTCATGGAAATTAGTTGGTCTGGGGTTCTTGCTCCAGGTGATTTTCGCTGTTGGTATTTTACATATTCCAATTGTTGCCACACTTTTTGATAAAGTTTCTAGCTTCTTTGTCGTAGTTCTGGAATTTACCAGACAGGGGTCAGTCTTCGTCTTCGGCAACCTGATGGATACAAAAGCGACGGGATTTATTTTTGCGTTCCAAATTCTACCAACGATCATCTTTTTCTCTGCACTTACCAGTTTGTTTTTCTACCTCGGCATTCTACAAAAGATTGTTTATGGGCTTTCATGGGTCATGGGGAAGTTTATGAGAATTTCCGGAGCTGAAAATCTTTCGACGACTGCCAATATTTTTCTTGGTCAAACTGAAGCGCCACTTTTAATTAAGCCTTATCTTCCAAAAATGACTCGCTCTGAGATTCTTTGCGTGATGATTGGCGGAATGGCCAACACCGCTGGTGGAGTTCTTGCAGCCTACGTGGGATTTTTGGGTGGGAACGATCCTGTTCAGCAGTTATTTTTTGCTAAACACTTGCTTGCAGCATCGGTGATGTCAGCTCCTGCTACTATTATTGTTTCAAAGATGCTTTTACCTCAAACTGAGGCCATTGATGAGCACTTGGAGATTACCGAAGAAAAAATTGGCTCAAATATGATTGAGGCAATTGCTGTAGGAACAGAAGAGGGTCTCAAGCTAGCCTTTAATGTCGCTGCGATGTTAATTGTTTTCATCGCGATGATTGCCATGGTGAACTATTTGCTTAACGATTTTATTGGAGCGATGACAGGACTGAACACAGTGATCACAGAATCGACCAATGGTCAGTACACTGGTCTTACGCTTCAGTACCTATTGGGTTATGCCTGCGCTCCATTTGTTTGGCTTCTGGGTGTCGCGAAGTCAGACATGATCTATATAGGTCAACTTCTTGGTGAGAAGACAATCCTTAATGAATTTGTGGCCTATATGACGCTTGGAAAGATGAAAGAGCAGGGTGTCCTTCAGGATCCTAAATCGATTATCTTCGCGACGTATATCCTGAGTGGATTCGCCAACTTTGCCTCTATTGGTATTCAAGTGGGCGGAATTGGTGCCCTCGCACCAAATAAAAGAGGTATGCTGTCTGAATTAGGCATGAAGGCGCTTTTAGGTGGAACCATTTGTTCTCTTTTGACAGCAACCATTGTGGGAATGCTCTCGTAAGCAGCTGCAGCATAGATTGCCGACTTTATATTTAGTTTTTTTGCGAGTATCCTGATTTTAATTACAGTTTAAGTTTTTAGAATTAGGACATTTTTCATGGCAAAAGAACTTGTGGTCAACCAGACTCACAATGAGTCGCGTATTGCGCTCATTGAGAATGGTGAGATCTTAGACTTTCTTATCGAACGTCACCCCCAAAACAATGAATCGTCCCCGATTGTTGGTAACATTTATCTTGGCAGAGTTGTAAGAGTTCTGCCTGGAATGCAGTCTGCCTTTATCGATATCGGCCAGGAGCGAGCAGCCTTTCTCTATGTGGATGATGCTTATCTTCCAACTCTTGAAGAGCAGAGAGAAATGCAAAATCGTATTGAGGCTTCTGAAAGTCAGAGTAAGCGATTAGGCGAAGTCATTCCAGATGAATTTTCGACTCTGACTGAGACCGTGGATATGAAGTTTCGTCCAGATGTGAAGATTCAGGATTTCCTTAAAGAAGGAGATGAGATCGTTGTACAGATTGCAAAAGAGCCAATCTCAACAAAAGGTCCTCGGGTCACGCGTCATATCACTCTGGCCGGTCGTCACATTGTTTACATGCCCTTTATTGAGCATACCGGTGTTTCTCGCAGAATTGAGTCTGAGGAAGAGAGAAAGCGCTTAAAAGATATTCTAGATTCTATTCGACCTGAAGGTGTAGGTGTTATCGCTCGTACTGTGGCCGAAACTCAAAGCTATAAAGTTCTAAAAAACGATTACAACAATCTCGTTAAAATCTGGAAGGATGTACAAAAGAAGATGGAAAAGGCGAAGGCTCCACTTGAGCTTCATCAGGACCTCTCTTTTGTTCAACGTGCTTTACGTGACATTATGGATGAAGATGTTGATCAGCTCATTGCAGATAACAAATTAGCGATCAAACAAATTGAAAAATTTATTCAACGTTTTATTCCGAATCACAAAGCGAAAATTAAATTTTATGACTCAGATATACCTGTCTTTGAGCATTACGGAATCGATATTGAAATTGAGCGGGCCCTCTCCAACCAAGTCTTTTTAAAATCTGGTGGCTCTATTAATGTGGACCAGACTGAAGCTCTGGTATCGATCGACGTAAATACTGGGAAGTTTGTTGGAAAGAAAACGTTGGAAGAAACGATCTTGAAAACGAATCTTGAAGCGGTAAAAGAGATTGCCTATCAGCTACGATTGAGAAATTGTGGCGGAATTATCATTATTGACTTTATCGATATGGAGAAGGAGGAGCATCGCTTTCAGGTGTATACCTCTCTTTTAGAGGCGCTCAAAAAAGATCGATCAAAAACAAATGTATTACCGATATCTGGTCTTGGTCTGGTTGAGATGACCAGGAAACGCACTCGTGACACTTTGATTCGAACGATGTGCGAGCCTTGCCCTTATTGTGAGGGTGTGGGGCGGGTGAAGTCTGTTGAGACTGTAAGCTTTGAAGTTATTCGTGAACTTCAGAAAGTTATGAAAAGAGCGACAGCTCCGAAGATCACTCTCTTTGCTCATCCTGAGGTATGTGCCAAATTAACTTCCGAAGATTTTGGTATCATTGAGGTGCTCGAGGAGCAGTTTAATAAAACGGTGCTTGTTCGCGCCGATAATAATTACCATTCCGAGCAGTACGAGATCTACGTTCCAGAGTCTTAAATTCTAGCGAATGCCCATAATTTGGGTGTTACTGCGAACGTCCTCTCAAGCTAACTGCTTAAAATTACGACTTAGAAAAGATGGGTTTAGTTTAGTCTCACCTTCGACGATAAGATGATGACATTAGTCTGTTTTTTCTAGGGGTCTTGATGAAAGCTTATCTCATTCTTATTCTTTTCTCTTTTCCTTTTTTTGCCAAAGCTGAATTGGTTTGTAGTGAAGGAACTGGCTTTCAATACTGTGACCAACAAAGTTCTGCCGATCCCTCAACCTGTCAACAATCTCAAAGTCCTATCATTGAGCATACGGGGCAAAACTCTCAACCCATGAGCTGCAGTAGTGAGAATTTAGCTGGGAATGGAACATCTAAGAAAGATGTCGATGCTGAAAGAAAAGAATATGAAAAACTTTGTAAAAAGAAGGCGAAATCCTACAAGCGTGCTCTCATGAAAAATTTAATGAGCAAAGGCAAGGTTGGACAATGGCTACAGGTACTTTTTCATAAAAAGAAATATAAGTCTAAGGTCTCTTCACTTAAGTCAGCTGATAAGAATCAATCCATCGATATAGATCCTGACCAGTTCAAGAATATGACTCCCGAACAAGTGGAAGATCATATTTTGAGTGAATTAGAGGAAAAATTAAAAATGCCTGGATTGAAGTCTAGGGCGAAAGAGGTGGCCAAAGATCCTGCTTTTCAATACTCATATGATCGTCCAGAGACAGTTCCACTAAACCTCATGGTCAAAACAAAAAAGAACGCCACGTGCAAAGTGGATGTTGAGGGCTTGCCAAAGGAAACTTCTTTCAAGGCTAAAGACTGTAAGTTCTGTGAGGAGAAAAACATTACGGGAAGTTTCACTAATGATTGCTCGTATATGGTTAACTCACAACATTCAGAGTCTGAGGCCCATGCCCTCATTGGGGTTAAAAAAAGAGAAGACTATTGTAATCATAGTATGGATGGGGAGCAAAACGATCTCAGAGAAGTGGACGCCATGGCCGACACTCTTTGTGAAATGGCCAATGAAGGAAATTTGAAGCCAGACTTCACGATCGAAACCTCACGTAACCTCTATCGTGATAAAACTCCACAACTGGCCAAGAAGCGTGGGGAGTATATTCAAAAATACTTGCGTAAAAATTTAATCGATAAATGTTTTGAAGGTGACCTTGAAAATGCTCCGGACTGGTTAAAAGATGAAAATGATTTTAATCATTCAGTAAAAGTGACTCATCCTTATTACGAAAAAGCTGCAGAGGGGGACTATGGTCCTAGCCCATACGCCAAAGGAGCCGATGAACAATCGGAAAATATAAAGAACTTAGAATTGACCTTGAAAAAAGAAAAAGTACAACTTCAGTCGAAGTTTAAAATGGCATCTGATGCCAAAAAGCTTGAAGCGGAAAGGCTTATAAAAATCGATAAAGATCTAAAGACTTTGACACTGGAGTATCAAAAGGAATCAAAAGAGTTGGCAGCTATCAAATCTTTGGATGATCAATTCTTTATAAAGAAAAAACATCTCGAAGATGCTTACAACGAAGTTAGAGATTACCAAGAGTTAAAAAATTTACAAAAACAAAAGATGAGTGATCTGGACAAAGAGATAGGGGGATATGACAAAAAGCTCTCAACTATTGATCAGGAAAATACAAGTAAGGTTACACTCTTAAAAGAATACTATGAAGATCTTAATGTTAACGGAGAGAAATTAGATAAGAAGGCATGGGACGAGAAGCTGTTTAATGGCTTTAAGATGGTTCGGATAACAGGCAAAGGTATTGAGGATCATGATATCGGGATTGCTCCAGAGCACATGACTCCAGCAGTAAAAGTGGCCCTTAATGCTCTCGTGGATGTTCAGGACTTCACCTGTGTCGTTGAGCCCATAAAGACCCACAAGACTAAAATTGGAAATATTTTAAGAGGCGTTGGTAAAGTTGGAATGGCGATTACTTTACCTGTCGTGGCAGCCGGAGGTCTAGTTGTGGGGTTGGCAACTTCTCCTCTGAGTTGGGCAGGCTCCTATATGTGTGAAGGGTGTGGTGAACCAGGTAATGTCCCACCTATCCTGACATTCAATCCTCGATTCTGGAGCCTAAAAGCTCCTTTTAAAAAGGAAACCTGGAGTGACGTAGGGGATGGTATTAGCAGTTATGTCACTCTTGGCGGTAGATTGGATGCAGATTTTAACCTGAAAAAAGACTATTTTGAAAACTCTGTTGAAGATGTCAAAAAAGATGAAAATAAGCGACTTGGTCGATAAAAAGAAAGGCCCTTTCGTGATCTGAGCCCTTTAAATCGGACAAGTTAATAAACGAGACCTAATTCAACCCTCGCTTCGGCGGGGGTTTTTCTTTTTAGGCTCCACTGGGGACGATCATAATTATAATAATCGATATAGCTCTTCAACTTCCTTTTTAGTTCGTTCACATTTCGACATCTTTTGTAATCAACTTCATCTTTCATGTGACCAAAAAAACTTTCAATAGGAGCGTTATCAAGGCAATTCCCTTTCCGAGACATTGACTGGACGACCTGGGCCTTCATAAGCAAACTTCGGTAGTCTCCACAAGTAAAGTGGACTCCTTGATCTGAGTGGATCATATAACTATTTCTTGCTGATTTTAGAAAAGCTTCAACTGTTTCTGTGACCAGTTTAACAGATGGCTTTGCAGACACTCCGAGGCCAACTATCTCACGAGTAAGAGCATTTTTCATTGCAAATACATAGGACTTTTGACCGCTCATTATTTTCATCTCAGTTATGTCGACCAAGATTAAACTTGGATCTTCAAAATTTCTGTTAACAAGGTTTTGTGCAGCTTTGTGCTCTTGGCCCTCAATGTTTCCCATTCTGAACTTATTCTTCCTTCTAACTCTCGTTACCAGACCGAAGTCTTTTTTGATTCGACGAACTTTTTTTAAATTTATACGCCTCTTGTACTTTCTTTCGAAGAGCATCTTGATTGTGCGATATCCGACTTTTTCTTTCTTAGACTCAAAGATATTTACGACAGCTTTTTCATCTTCCAATATCTCGCTGTAAGGTCGATTTCGCCAATCGTAAAACCCGCTTCTAGAGACACCGGCGAGCTTGCAAAGTTGGCAAATCTTTAAATTATTTCTTTTTTCTAACGCCTTGGACATTAGCGAGAATGCTTCTTGCTTTCTGGTTCTTCGCCCAAGGCTCGGAGCTTTTTTAAAAAATCAACCTGGGCTTCAAGAATCGCAATTCGCTCAAGGAGAGCCTTTTCAGTTTTTAACTCCGCTTTCTTTGGCCTCCCCGTAGAACCTTTTCCTCGTCTTTCTTGCTCCAACCCTTTTGTACCATGCAATTCAACAATCCTTCTCCAACGACTGAGACATTTTTTCGGATACTCTTTCAGAAATAGGTTGGGATCGACTCCAAGTTTGAGAAAAATGTCTGAAGGTCTTAATCCTTCATCATGAAGCTTCAAAGCCTTGAGCTTAAATTTTGGTGTAAACTGAACTTGGTTAGGCCCTACGGATTCAACCAGAGGGTTAGATTCTAGTGACCTTCGATCTTTTTCAGAAAAATTGGACATAAAGACACTCCTTAAAATAAGACTACCCCAAAAATGGGGTAGTCTCGTTTAATTTTGTGTCCGAAATTAGGGGCTCAGATCA
>CANFNX010000061.1 GCA_947448495.1 Bacteriovoracaceae bacterium
AGGTTACTAGTTTTGTAAAAGCTACCGCTATACCTCAAATGAGTGATGCTGTGGAGCTTTTTACGAAAGTTCAAAGTGAGTTGGGGAAAACTGGAGTTAATTATCCCTGTCTTGTTCCCAATCTTCAGGGCTATGAAGTGGCAAAAAAATTAGGGGTGAAAGAAATTGCTCTTTTTAGTGCGACTTCTGATTCTTTCACCAAAAAAAATGTGAACGCAACAGTAGAAGAAACTTTTGAGCGCATGAGCGAGGTCGCCCAGGCCGCAAAAAAAGATCAGATTCGTGTGAGAGGGTATGTTTCTACCGCCTTTGGTTGTCCTTATGAAGGCAAGATGGATGTCGCCAAACTCATCAAGGTGGCCGAGAAGTTTTTTACATTAGGGGCCTATGAAGTTTCGGTGGGGGACACCATCGGTGTTGCCACTCCACAACAAGTTCGAAGCTTTATGAAAGAACTTAAAAAACATTTTCCTTTAAATCAGTTAGCGATGCATTTTCATGATACACGAGGTATGGCGCTTACGAATATTCTCGTTTCCCTTGAAGAAGGAATTGCCACTTTTGATTCTTCTGCTGGTGGGCTAGGTGGATGCCCATATGCCAAAGGTGCCACTGGAAATGTTGCCACTGAAGATGTCTGGTATCTCATGCAATCCATGGGATTAGAAACAGGGATCGATATTGCAAAATTAGCACAGGCTTCAAAATATATTTTGGAAAAAATTAATCGAACAACGGAATCAAAATTCCTTAAGGCTTTTTTAAATACAGGAAAAGTATGAGCTTTTATCTGAATCAGTTCCACGACCTTTTAGTTGAAAAAAGAAATCACGGACTTTGGATTACTCTGAATAGGCCTGAAGCAAGTAATGCTTATTCAAGCGAAATGGTAAGGTCGCTTGTTGAAGTCCTTAAGTATGCTGACCAAGATAAAGAAGTAAGGGCAATTGTTGTTACCGGTGCTGGAAAGAATTTCTGTGCGGGTGGTGATATTAAGGCGATGAAAAATAAAACGGGTATGTTTGCTGGTGAGTCCAATGAGCTTCGCGAGGCATACCAGGCCGGGATTCAGCAAATTCCTCTTACCTTTTCTCAATTAAAAACTCCGGTGATTGCCATGGTCAACGGAGCAGCCGTTGGGGCAGGGTGTGACCTCGCGGCGATGTGTGATTTAAGAATGGCATCTTCTGGGGCTGTATTTGCTGAAACCTTCGCTAAAGTTGGATTAGTTCCAGGAGATGGGGGAGCCTTTTTTCTCACGCGCCTGATTGGTTTTGGAAAAGCGATGGAAATGTTCCTAACGTGTAAAAACTTTTCTGCGCTTGAGGCAAAAGAAATTGGTTTAGTGAATCAAGTGGTCCTACCAAATGAATTGATATCTAAAACAGAAGAGCTCGTTGAGCAGTTGTCTTCTTTGCCTCCAATTGCTTTGCAAATGACTAAAAAAGCAGTGATTCATGCTTATCAAAATGATATCAATTCACATTTAGAATTGATGGCAGCCTATCAAGGAATCACTCAACGTTCATCGGACCACTTTGCAGCACTCGATGGAATGATGGAAAAGAAGAAAACTTCTTTCAATCATTTTTAATCAGAGCAAAATAAATTTTGACAAGTTGAACGCGGCCCATAAGAATTGAGGTATGAACAAACTTCTTATTTCTTTTTTACTGATGGTGTCTTCGTGTACAACGATTCATTTTCGTTCAAATAATTCTGTCCCAGTCTCTTTTGATGGTAATCCTAAACATCAGAGAGAAGTTACAATTGTTGGTCAAAAGAATTTTTATTTCTGGGGAACTGATCCAGAACATCATGAAGTTTATATCGATGAAGAAGTTAGAGCTGCAGGATATGATGGCATTTCGAAACTCATTATTTATGAACACAAGAACCCGCAAGATATGCTCATTTCATTTTTGACGTTTGGTTTGTATATGCCAAGAGGCTATACAATTACTGGCTTTAGTTCCGCTCACGACTTGCCAGAGTCACTAGACGAGGGGTCAAACCTAAAAAAATAATTTATCGTATTGACCGTCAGGAAGGGGTCTTCCAAGGATGGATAACTAGGCCAAGGATGGCCTTTTTTATTTCTTCTGACTGAGTTTTTTTGCTCTGATGTTCCACATAGGTTTCGTTACTAAGTTAAACCACGTAAAAAATCCAATAAAACAAATCGCTCCTGTATTCACCACGGATGAAATTGAAAACATATTATTGACGAAAGTAAACGCCATATACATCGCCACGGACAGCCCTGAAAAACAAGCAGTCATCGTAAGTGTCATTTGAAAGGTCATGACAGTCGTGGGTGTAGGGCGAAGAAACGAAAAAGGCCACCAGATAAAATCTTTGTCTGCTAGCCAGTTATGAACGGAGGCAATTAATTCTAATATTTTCATTTTAAACTGTTCATGAGGTTTCCGAAGAAGCTTTTTTTGAAATCTTTTACTTCTTCTTCTGACATGTCTCCAAAATTTGTTCGATCTAGTTCTTTAAAACATTTATCCAGCTCTATCACAAAACGAGATTTAAATCGAGGGATCATCTTGCCGTAGATCTTTCTTTCCTTGGCATAAGTCATAATAAGTTTTCTGCGCGCCCGTGTGACACCCACGTAACAAAGTCGTCGTTCTTCACTGATATCTGAGCCATCAAGAATTGTTTTTTTATGAGGCAAAAGCTCTTCTTCCATTCCAATTAAAAAGACATGGTCATATTCAAGGCCTTTAGATCCATGCAAGGTCATTAAGGTGACTTCATTCTTCTTGGCATCATCTCCTGGGGAATTGTTGCGATCTTGAGAATCGGCCAGTAGAAGTCGTTCTACAAAGTTCTTTAGGGTCGCATCATCGTGATAGCGATCTTGGAAGCGATCCGCGGTAAGGATGAAGTTCTTTACGTCTTCGCGTTTACGATGTGACAATTTAGCTGAGTCATAACTTTTATCAATAAAGTCAAAGTACTGAATGTCTTCGACCAATTGATTGATCGCTTCGACCAGTGGCTTCTCATGAAATATTCTTTGATAATTTTTGATTAAATCAACAAATTTTTTAATCCCCTCATGCTCCTCTTCATCAGAAATAACATGAAAGAGATGGCGCTTCTGCTCCTGAGCAAGTGTGAGATTCTTATTAAGTGTGACTGAGCCAATGCCACGATGAGGGACGTTGAGGATTCTTCGCAGGGCCAGCTCATCTCGAGGATTTTGAATCAAGGTGAGGTAGGCAATGAGGTCCTTAATTTCTTTTTTTTCATAAAATTTTTGGCCCCCAATAATATTGTAGGGAACCTGAGAAATCCGCAATTGATCCTCGAAGGGAGGGACTTGTGTATTTGATCTATAAAGGATCGCCATGTCAGAGAGGGCGACACCATGAGATTGGAGTTTAATAATCTCTTCCACTACGACGGCGGCTTCATGATCAGAATCACCTGTTGCCCAAAGCTGCGGGAGATCTCCAGATTGCAAAGATGTCCGCATGGTTTTTTCTTTACGATTGGTATTCTCTTTAATCACTTGGTTGGCCAGGTCGAGGATAGGAAAGGTAGAGCGATAGTTTTCTTCCAGCTTAATCACTTTGGTGCTGGGATATTGTTTTTCAAAATTGAGAATGTTGGAAATGTCTGCACCTCTGAAAGCATAGATGGCCTGATCATCATCACCCACCACACAAATATTATCATGAGTACTGGTGAGGGCCTGAATCATGCTGAATTGCAGCTGGTTGGTATCTTGGTATTCATCAATCATGATGTACTTGAAACGCTGAGAGTATTTTTTGGCGACTTCTGGAAAGTTTTTAAAAAGTCGAACGACTAAAAAAAGAATGTCATCAAAGTCCAGAGCATTATAAAATTGAAGTTTCTCTTGGTAAAAGTGATAAACATATTCAGTCACACCATCGTAGTTATTCTCAGGATCGTACTCAGAGGATTTTGTAAAATCTTCAGGTGAGATTCCTTTATTTTTGAGCAACCCAATTTTCGACATGACGATGCCTTTATCAAAAGACTTGCTCGAACGGTAACTTTTTAATCCTTCCCTCACGATACTCATCTGATCGGCTTGATCGTAAATGGTGAAGAGATTGTTGTAGCCAAGGTGATGAATATCTTCTCGAAGGATCCGGATACCCAAGGAGTGGAAAGTAGAGAGAGTGATGCCCTTGCGCACTTTAGCGGGCACTAAGTGGGCAACCCTTTCTTTCATTTCTGCAGCGGCTTTATTGGTGAAGCTTACGGCAAGAATTTCTTTGCCGGGTATTTTTAGATTCTCTAGCATGTGGGCAATGCGATAGGTAACGGTACGTGTTTTTCCCGAACCGGCCCCTGCCAGGATTAAAACCGGTCCATTGACCGTTTCGGCAGCTTCGCGTTGTTCGGGGTTTAAACCAGTGAGGGAAATCATGGGGGCAGATTAAAAAACCCCGTGGAATGTGTCAAAATTAAAAGACAAAAAACCTCTTACTTTGTAGACTGATTTCACTCTTATTTTCGCCCCTAAACACCTTTATTTGAGGCACTATGAAATACCTTATTACGTCAGCTCTTCCTTACGCCAATGGGCCTATACATTTTGGTCACATAGCGGGTGTTTACCTCCCGGCCGATATTTTCACTCGTCACAAAAAGCTTAAGGGCGTAAAGGCGATCCATATCTGTGGGTCAGATGAGCACGGGGTTGCGATTATGCAAAATGCTCAAAAGGCCAAGAAAAGTTACCAAGAGTACGTCAATGAGTGGCACAAGACCCATAAAGACCTGTTTGAAAAATACGACATCAAATTTGATTTTTTTGGGCAAACCTCGGCTCCTTATCACAAAGAAGAGACTCTGAAGTGGTTCAATGATCTTTTAGGCAAGGGTCTGATTGAGAAAAAAGCGGAACAACAATTGCAGTGTCAGAGTTGCCATAACATGCTTCCTGATCGATTTGTTGAAGGTGAGTGCTATGTTTGTCATTACCCAGAGGCCAGAGGGGATGAGTGCCCTGATTGTGGCACTTGGATTGATCCACTGAAGCTGCTTAAACCAGTTTGTAAATTTTGTGGTTCAAAAGAAGTGAAAGCGGTTGATTCTTACCAATGGTATCTCATGCTCTCTAAAATGCACGAGAAGTTTCAAACCTGGTTTGAAACGAGAAAGCCTCATTGGAGAAAAAATGTGGTTCCTTTTGTAGAGTCTCTGACAAAAGATAATCTCGTGGACCGAGCGATTACTCGAGACTTAGATTGGGGAATTGATGTTCCACTACCTGAGGCCAAGGGAAAAAAGATTTATGTTTGGTTTGATGCACCTATTGGCTATGTGTCGAATACCGCTCAGTTTTTAAAAGAATCGGGATCAAAAGAAGATCACATCAAGGACTGGTGGGGAAGCAAAGACGTCACAATCGTAAATTTTATTGGAAAAGATAATATTATTTTTCACTCAATCATTTTTCCGGTGATGTGCCTCGGAACTGGTTTTGTGAATCCTGTGACGGATCTCCCGGCCAATCAGTATGTGAATCTTGAAGGTAAGCAATTCTCTAAATCGAAAGGTTGGTATGTGGATGCCGATGAGGCGATTGCTCAGTTTGGTTCTGATGCTCTTCGTTTCTATTTGACCTCGCTCATCCCTGAAACATCCGATTCAAGTTTTACTTGGAAGGGAATGGAGCTCAAAATTAACTCTGAACTCGCCAACAATATTGGGAACTTTATAAATCGCGCGATGAAGTTTTCAGCTTCAAAATTCCCAGAGGGAATGAAAACCGAAAAATTTACTGCTTTTTTTGAAACTCATGCTAAGGACGTTGAGACGTTTATCAAGGACTATCATGAGCTACTGGATTCTTATCAAATCAAGAAAGGGCAAGAGCACATCATGGGCCTTGGCTCGAAAGTGAATCAATTTATTACAGAGCGTGCTCCGTGGACTGAATTTAAAACGGATCCTGAAAAAGCGGCTGAGACTATTGCTATATCTACGGCGTATGTTCTCGTGATTGGAACTTTCTTTGCACCTTATCTGCCTCAACTTTCTCAGTCGATTCTTTCTTACTTTGGACTTAATAGTGAGAGTGAGCTCGTGAAGAAGGTTTATCAGGGTGATATGCAAGCTCTGAAAGACTTCTTTTCGAGCGACTTCAAACTGCATGTCAATCCGCAGGGGTTAGTGCCAAAAATTGATCCCAAAGTGATTGAAGAGCTAGATAAAAAATTAAAAGAAAAAGCTCAGGCCTAATTGGTGTAGCGGGGGTCTAGCTTGTAGCGAAAGCCCTCGCGAACATGGGCCGGATCAAAAACTGTACGATCCCAGGTCTCAAGAATTTTTCCCGTTTGAGGGTCCACCATGGCCCGAAATGATGAGCGTGAGTTTTGAGTGTTGGTTAATTTGATGACAACAGATTCAACTAAGAGATTGTGGTTGTCGCGAGAAATCACGAGGGTTCTTTCTGTTTGAATTTGGATTTCTTTTAGATCATTTCCGGCCAGGACCTTGAGATGACTTTCAACTTTCGCCTTCCAGTCTTGTGAAGGGGTATTTTCATATTTTTCACCAGTCGCAAAAACTTTCACTTGAATCTTAGGTTTGTCCATTGGTGATTCAGAGAGTTTTGTCGAGTCCACATGCTTTGCATCTTGAACAGTCGTGTTTTGAGATGAGTGAGGGCGAAGCTTCCAAATCATGAAGCCTAAAATAAAGAGAGAGGAAAATAAGTAAAAGTACTTTTTCTTAGTCATTTACATCAAAATCAAAGTTAATAATTTTAAAAGGCTTTTGACCGTTGTATTCGGCATCGATGTAATCGTCTTTGCTAGAGTCAGTTGGATCATTAAAACAATCCGAGCAGTTACTAAATTTAGCACGTAAGCGGCAGCGAAATTTAGTTCCTGGTGGAATCCATTTATTGACTTCGAAAAGAATGGCATTTCCTGGGCCATAAATATGATCAGGGTTTCCTGTTCGGATGGTTTCTGCATAAGATTTTTGTGGATCAATTTTTGAATAGTAAGCACTATTCGCACCTGGAAGAGCTCGAACAAGACATTCATGAGGGTTGAAAGTAAAGTCATCCACAACGACATTACCACCATAACCTAAGCAATCTTTATCCTGCAGGGAGAGTCCTTGTTTTTTTCGAAATTCATTTTGGGAAACCCAACGAGTGACGTCTCCGTCTTCAATCTGAACCAGACACACTGGCTGTACGGCTTCAGTATTATAGAGTCCTGTTCCTAATTTGATATTTCGATTGTAACTAGACAATGTGTTAGTACAACTCGCGGCAGTTTCTCCGCCTTGAGCTGCTGTGGTGACGTCATCATAAACGCAAGGCTTGAAGTTACCTGTTGTCGTGTCAGTGATGTGGCCATGATCCCAGTCTGTGGCCAGGAGGTGAATGCCGGCCATGACACTGTTCGATTTATTTTTTAGATTTGGAATGATCCCCACAATTTCACCTGGGGATACTTTGATGTTGGCATTGTTGTATTCTGTGCTGGCAACTCCAGTAGAAAGGTTGACTGGAAAACCTTTAAAGAGCAAATCTTTTAAAATATTTGTCATATTGGCCTGATCATCAATGATGTAAAAAGTAGCAACATCATTTACTGTATCCACTTCGGCCAGGCCGAGAAGTTCTTTTGAAACAAGAACAGATTTTCGACGATTGTTTTCGTGGGTTTGAGTTGGTGCAACGGGAGTAGGATTCGTTGAGACTGCACCCGTTGAGCTGTATTGAACGAATTTATTTTTGGTACTAGAGCCGTCATTGTTATATGTTTTAAACAAGAGTAATCCGTAATCATCGAGCAATTTTTCAGATTCATCCTGAGTGAAGCCAGTGCACAGACCACCAGTGATATAGCGATTAATATTTTTTGATAATATCTGGAAAAATTTACGGTATGTTGGTGGATTGATGATCTGTGACCAAAGATAAGACGCATTTTCATCCAGGTTTGTGAAACGATAAGCAAAGAAATTAGGATCGTAGGCGGTATTCCACATAGTGTCCAAACCAACGGCATTCAGGTCACCCAACTCACTGAATGTTTCATTTAAGAGCATCATTACATAAGAGGTCGAAGTATCATGCAGTTGCTCTGTGGGAATGGAGCAGTTTGATTGCAGAGACTTTGTTAGTGCGACGAGATAATGACTGACGATTTGACCAGCATAGTGAACGTCTTCTATGGGAACATTTGGATCATTGGGATCATAAAGGATGTACTGTGGATAAGAGAGTCTTCCTTCTGGGGTTTCGCTTAAAGCAGAAATATGAAGGGGATCACTTTCACTGATAGGGCGAGAGGCATGAACTTTACTCAGGGCCCATTCAGCAAAATGTGTTCGTTTGGTCATCACGAAGCTGAAGTAATCAGCAACACCTTCACCGATTGAACCAGATTCCTCGTAACCATAGCCACCAAGATTGGAGCGTAAGGCGTGGTAGCTTGGTGCAGGCGAGCCAGGACGTCCATTTCTGTAATTCATCATGACAGCAATGAGAGCATGGCCCAATTCATGATAAATAACTGAGGGATCTTGGACGAATAGAAAAGTTGGATGCTTGGCCCAGTTTCCGAAGCAAAGCTCGGGCTCTGCGGGGCTAAATTGTGAATTTAGTTCAAAATTACAGAGAGCGTAGGTGCTCAAAAAACTATTTCTAAAATAGTTTTCATTTGCCGGAGTGATGGCCTGAAACCAAAACATTCCCGTCTGAGGCAGGTACGCCGGAGTGGATTTCGTTTTACCCACGAAGGAGGGATTGGAGTAAAGATTATCGAAGGTAAATTTCAATTTATTATAGAAAGTGCTGATCCCTTTATTCACATGAAAGAGGGTGTTCACCTGATAAAATTCCGGCGAATTAATCGGGAAGATCCAAGTGCCATCTGCTTTTCGTGGAAGAAGTTGTTGAGAAGCGGATTTCGAAGCATAAGAGCGTACACAGTCTTGAAGAACAGCATTGCTTGAGAGAAAGGGAAAAACACAATCTGATTGCAAGAGAGGCTTATCAGTAATGAATTCAGGGATACTCTGATCGGTAGATCCGGCCATATCGACATCAGGGCCATAGTTTGGACCTTCAATAATGTACGGGCTGTCTCGGTAGACAAAAGCTGTATTCGCCAACTGGCCGTTGGCATAGGACGTTCCCGCACGCTGACCACTGGAGGTGATTTCAGTAGGATTACAAGCAGATAAAATGAAAAGTGCGAATATCCAAACTAGGCCAATATGGCCTAGATGTTTTTTGAAAGAATTTGTCATCCACTGACGTCCTACTATCATATAAACCTTATCGGCTGAGATCAAAAGATCTCAACCGAGTGGGGTGGTCAGGTAACTAGTGAGCAATCGTCCCAGCACTGTTCTGCTGAAGAGGGTTCTGAGAAGACATCCCTGGTATTAACGATTTTGGATTAAATTGGCCTGAGTTGTTGTTGCTAGGGCAGGAAGCGTGAACTGGCGTTGATTGAGAAGGTTGGCTGAATTCTTCTCCTCTGACTTTCTTGTATTCTGAAGCAATTTTATCATCTAGTTTCGAGCAATCGTAGGTTATCGTTTTTGGACTACAAGCCGATTGATACTTTTTATTATCTTTAACAGTACACTCGGAAGTCAATGGAGTCCATGCTTCACATTTCTCATCATTTTTCATTCCAGACGATTTTTTAAATTCTTCATCTTCATTATTTGGAGCACTAGATAGACAATCTGTCTTAATGTATCTCTTTTCTACTGGCTTCTCATCACAATGATGATGTTGTTCAGTACGGGAATTATTTGGATTCTGTATGATGTTACACATTGATTTCAATTCGCCCTTATCTTTCAAAGAACTATTACAGATATCATTAGAATTATCGACACCTTCTCCAGCACATCTTGCTCTCATCTCATCAATCATAGAATTGATGTCAGCGGAATTCCCGCCTGCTTTGCCGGCAGCTTTGAGTGCGTCACTTCCTACATCTTCAAATGTTCCACAGGCTCCATTCGGATTTTTACTCATGACTTGAGAATATTTAGAACAAAGGCTGCTATTCTTTTCCCCCATCTGTCCTTGGGCATCATCGTAACCTTTCTTTTGGTCTGACATGATTTTTGCGTAATTATTGTAAGCATCTAAACACGCCTGAGCGAGAGTCTTTGTCTTGCCCAGTACGTTTTCTTTGTAATTGTTTTTTGTTTTTTCCATATGATCTTTGAGCGTTTTCATAATGGATTCTTGTTGATCTGAGACAGATTTTTGTAATTTTGTAATATCATCTTTAACCATTTCGAGATATTTTTCAGGGTCTTTAACCTCTAGTTCATCACCAGCTGTCCCTTTGTACTTATCCATAAATGGATTATCTTCTTTTTTTAAATCACGGCGTATATCAGATGGTGCTTTAAAGCCAGCTCCAAACATGCCGCGGAGAGATTCGGCTTCTTTCATGTATTTTCCCATGGCCCTATCAACCATGGATACGAGTTGTTGGCGATTTAACTCAACGTTGTTGTTGTAGTTTGTGACTCTTGCTAAACGATCATCTTTAATCTCATTAACAAATTTTTCAGCTTTATGAGTACACGACTCCATATTTTTAGCACATGAAAAAGCTCCCTTTGCACAGAAGCCGGGGCTACCCATATTTAACTTTTCAGGACTACAAGAGGCAACGCCGTTACTATTGGCAACAGCTGAATTCCCATTACAATCAATCATCTTTTTCACAACTTCACTTCTGATGTCGTTGGCGTGTTTGCGAGCCGCTTGCTTGTAATCATTTTTTAAGCTACGAAGGTGTTGTATGGCCTCTTTGCCGGAAAGTTTATTGTTGAGTTTGTTTACCTGGAATTGGGATTCACAGTTATTAATGACATCCCCAAAATAATCTCCAGGAGTAACTTTAGAAGCTGCTGTCACAGTTTTTTTGACGAGACCTCCATCTTGACCAACGGTTTGTGTCTCGTAGTTCCCATCGAGTTTCATTTCAAAGCGACGACCATTTTGTGATTCAATTTCTTGTAAGCGTTGCTTTTTTACATCTGGGGAAAGTTTTGTATCAGTGATAATGACACGAATTCTTTTTCGAAGTTGCTCAGATGATTGCTTATTGGCCTCTGTTGAAAGGTTAGGATCGTAAATACGACTCAAGGCCATATCGATACCAGAGTTGTTTAAGCAATCAGATTTGATGGTATTTTCAAGTGTCGAAACTTCAGCATCAAAATTTGAATCATTATCAATTTTCGTCAAAAGGTCCATCGCCTGCTGACCGCTTGACCCAAGTTCGGATGAAATAAGTTGTTTTTCGTTATCAAGAGTGTTTCGTTCTTTGGTGAATTTCGTCTGAAGATCAGCAAAGAAGGAACCATTAAGAGCGACATTCGCTCCAGAATCTGAACTTACATTATCTTTTAGTTCGCTAATAAATTGAGAATATCCGGCCTGACCATTGGCAATTTCTTGGAAATTTAAAGTGGCCTGCTCAGAAACTTTATCTGCCATCTTTTGAATGTCAGAAATAATGTCAGCATCTTTTCCAATGTATTGCTCTGGTGAATATTTTGAGCCTTCTGGAACTGCGGTGAATTTGGCTTCAAGTTTATCTTGAATACCCATAAGCCCTGCACTTTTTCCAATTGTGGCAACTCCCTCTGTGCCATCTTTGGCAAAAATAGAATTACAGGCAGGGTCTGCAAAACGTTTTGCAAAATTCATCTTGTCTGAATCTTTGAATTCAGTTGAAAAGGGAGATTTTGAACCGTTCAGTAGGGCGGTAGATTCTCTGACTGATTTTAAATCTGCTTCACTTTGTTGTTTGAATTGGTCCGTGGCTTTTTCCATGTTGGCGATGACGGTATCAAGCTGCTCTGAACGGTAAGCAAAGAATCCATTTAAAATCTCCATCGCATCTTTCATGCAACCATAGCCATATGATTGCCCGCCCACGTTACTTTCTTTTGTGTAGTTTTCGTAGAGTTTGTCGATTTGTAAGTACTGATTGTAATAAGCAAAGGCTTCATCTCGCTGGGCCGCTGGATCACCGGCCAATTGATTAATGGATCTGTTTCGACAAACTTCGTTATTGGGTTCGCTCATGGTTGTAGGTAAAGTTTGACAGCTAAGGGCCGCTGGATTAATCGGCTTTCCACCAGAAGTAGCGGCTCGCTGATTTTGAACAGCAATATATTCTTGAAGCCCAGGAATCTTCGCCATGTTTTGCATAGTGAAGAATTTATCTGGAAGTGGAGTTTGTTGTTTTTGAAAGCCTGCCATATCTTGGGCCATGTAGGCCGGCATTGAGCCTGCGCCACCACGAATGGAATTGTAAGCACCCATTCCCATGTTAAGGCCTTGGCTAGCGTAATTAAAAATTTTATCTGCAGTTGATTCTGAAGATTGAGCGATGGCCACAGGGGCAAGCACCATTTGAAATGCGATGGTGAGCGCCAGCATGGTGGAGAGTTTGGACTTTTTCATGATCAACCTTTTTGTGAGTCTATTACTTCTTGTGTTTTCGGTAATTTACTCAAAAATTTTTAGTAACTTCTTTTAAGCAAAATTGTCAGGTTAGAACTATTTTATCCCCCCTTTGTAGGGGCAGCTAGAAAAAGCCTTAGTAAATCAGAATGCTTGTTATTTTACTCAAAAGAAGTGAAACTAAATTAAGTGATTTCAATAGTTTTCACTGAGGATGAACTAGGTGTTTAAAAAACTCTTTGGACGTAAGGATATGCCAACAAAAGGTGGCGATGAGGGGCTTTCAAGTAAAGTTGAGGGCAGCCGTTGGACAAAGAAATTTAGTCTCGTTTTAACCAACATGGAGGGAACTCCCGTCTATCATCTGGCCAACCAACTCACTATTGGTAGTGAGGTGGGAAATATCGTCGTTGCAGAATCTTCCGTTTCCCCGAGACATTGTACCTTCGTTTTGCAACAAAATGTTGTATCTGTTATCGATCATGGGAGCGCTTCTGGCACTCTGGTGAACGGCACCAAAATACCTCCTAGTCGCTACATCATACTGGAAGAAAGCGATACGATTCTTGCAGGTGAGCTCGAAATAAAAATGAAAGTGGATGCTGAACAAGTTCAAACAGACCTTAGCGAAGAAGAACTAGAAGAAGAGGAAGAGGCTTCTGAGTCTCCGCTTAAGTTGCCAATTGCAAATGAACCTAAAAAATCTTCTTTCGCATTTTTAAAAAATATTTTTAAACGTAAGGCCAAGATGTCCCAAGCAAGGCCAGTGAATGCCAAGAAAGAAGTAAAAAAAGCGAAATCTTCTGGAAAACCAGCGGTCTCTTTTTCCGGGCACTCTTCCTATTCCACCAATACCTTGGTGCGATTTTTTGCTGTTCTTTCGGATTTGATACTGGCTTATGCTCTGCTAGTTATCTTGTCGCCCTTTGATGAATTTAGAAGTTTTGTGAGCGACTTACCTCATCTTTTGAGTGAACTTTTTCAAATGGATTGGGCCGGTCTGTGGCAAACTTTAGTTGAAGAACATCCTTTCCTTGATGAGGTCATTAAAGATATTCACGAACTTTTTTCGTCTTCAAGTCACATTGGTCCTCTGCTCGTTCTATTTTTCTTTCTCAGGGCCCTCAGTACAATTCTTTTAGGTGTGAGTGTTTCTGAATTTGCTTATGGTGTACGGGCCCATGGCAATGCCGTCTGGAAGAGGTTGGGCGGTTTATTGAGAGTGATTTTAGGAATGGTGACTGGGCCATTTCTCATCTTTGATGTTCCTGCGATTGTTTCACGAAGAACATACAAAGAGTTCATGACTTTTACCCATACCTATGTCAGTTCTAAGTTTTTAACCATACTGGGTATTTTACTTTATTTTCCCCTCGTGATTGGAATGGCGCTGTTTTCCCCATTGCTCCAAGGTCTAGAACTTCCTGAGCCAATATTTGTAAGTGATCAGCTCGATAAACGAGTCAAGTCTGTTCAGGTAAACAGCGTCGAAGGTGAGGTCCCTGCAACGCTGACTAAAGAAATGTCTCGATTCCTTGGTCTTGAAATGAATTACGATGCTCAGAAATTAAGTCTCATCCCAATGTTTAAATTTAGTGGGGTGAAGAAAAAGATGACTTATAAAACGTCCTTGATCATTCTGAATAAAGAACAGAAAAGGCCTGTTGAAGTTGAGATCTTGAAAACATTTGATTTTAGAGAGATGCTTGGCATTGGTATGAAAGGCAATTTCCTTCTTCATGACAAGTTTCCTGAAATTTACAGCTTTGTTTATTCTAATCAGACTACAAATCCAGCTTTTAAAGAGAAGATTGATGTTAAATCATCAAGAAAGTTTGCAGATGAAGTGATCGCTTTTACCAAGTTAAGTTTGGGATTAAGTGCTGATAATGCCATTGAATATATGGAGTCTTATTCTCCATGGCTTAAAGGCTTTATGGATTATCGCTTGAGTTTTTTATCTCTGATTGAATTTAAAGATTTTGATAAAATTGATTTCGTTAAAATTGGTAATGCTTTCTTCTTGCGAGTGAGTTATTCAAGGCAAAAACCTTTTGATTTACTTATTCCACTGATAAAGGGGCAAGGCAAGATTATTAAAGTTGAGTTTGATAAGAAAGAGAACATCAAGCAATTCTCAAATCAGTTTTATAAGTTTTCATTGCAAGAAGCAAATTGGTTTCTTTCCCATGGGACGACAGAGGAATCTGAAACGTTAAATGCGTTGCAGGTCCTGGATCTCTTTTCGAAACTCCAAATGAAAAATGATATTATTGCTCAAAGTAAGGCCCAGGCACTTTACGGATATTATTTTGAAAAGTCCGCACTTATTTTGAAGCAAGCGAATGCAGAGGAAATTGAACTCTGGAAAAAGTCACTTGATTCAATTTTAGCTATTATGGAAAAAATGAAAGAGTATTTAGAACGACATCCAACCCAAGTTGTCGCGACCGTCACGGAAGAGGGCGCTGAGGCAACCGCTGAAGCCACTCCTATCGATGAGGATCCTCGGATGAAGTTATACTCAAATTTCCAACATTTAAAAGAAGCCTTCGAGAATAAAAACAACAGCTATTTCTCGGCAGAATAAATTTTCATCAGGATCATTATGAATTCAATCGATGCCTTAATCTATGGAGCCATTCAAGGATTATCTGAATTTTTACCAGTGAGCAGCTCAGGGCATCTGGCGTTACTTCCTTATGTTATTCACATTAAAGACCCCGGAGTGGTTTTTGATCTCATGATGCATTTTGGGACGGCCCTGGCTGTCATCGTTTATTTTAGACGTGAAATTATGCAGTATCTTAGAACCTTGAAACCTTCATTATTTAACTTGAAACGTGGTGGGCCCGGTGAGTGGTTTGTGAGAAATTTTCTTTTCTCTACGATTGTAAGTGTGGGTCTGATTGTGGCCCTCATGCCTGTAGCGAAAATGGCGCGAAACCCCTATTTTATTGTGTTTAATCTATGTGTCTTTGGTTTATTACTTTGGCTTGCTGATAAAAAGAATAAAAATTTAAGTGAGACTCTGGTCGCTCCAATGGAGAGTGGGATGCAATGGAAGATCGCTGCCCTGATAGGGGCCGCTCAGGCCTTAGCTATTTTTCCAGGTGTCAGCCGCTCTGGAGTGACGTTAACGATGGCCTTATTCTTAGGAATGAAAAGGCAAGAAGCCGGGTCATTTTCCTTCCTGATGTCTTTACCAATTATATTGGCGGGTATCCTTAAAGAAGCTCCGGGTCTGATGAATTCAAGTGGCGAATCAATCCACGTACTTTTCATCGGTGTAGCAACTTCATTTGTTGTAGGGATTCTCACCATTCATTTTTTCATGCGCTTAATCAGCAAGATTAACTTAGGTGTCTTCACGATTTATCGTTGGATCATTGCGATAGCGATGATTTGGCTTCTTAGATAATTTATTATTTCTCGGGAGGAATTGTTACACTTGCTGGGATACAATAGACGTGATTGTTCCATCTGACTCCAGCATCAAAGAGCTGGCCAATGGGCCCAAAGTCATTGTTGTTGTCTACCGAATTTGAGAGGTAGGTAAAGCGTTTCGTCCACGCATCCGGCTGGTTCACATAATTTCCGGAACTCATAGGTATAGGCAGTCTTCGGATGGCAACCCCGCGGTCAAATTTCCCAGAACAGCATAGACCTTTTTGAGCGGCCAGCATTTCAACCACACCAGGATCTTTGATATAGCCAGTGTCGGGATCATAGGCAGAGTCTGGAAGGCCACGTCCTTCTGATGAAACATAGCGACTGAGATAGACCGTTAAATCGGTATAATCAGGCAAGCAGCATCTTAAGAGTGTGGTGGCGCCACTGCTCCCGAGATATCCCGTACAACACTGTTCTGCTGTTGTCGTCGCTGGAACTTGTTGGCCACCAGGAATACAGCAGCTGAATTCATCTTCAGAAAAGATTTTTTTCAGGTTTGAGGTAAAGGCCGTCGTATTTTTACCTGAATAAAGATTTTTTGAAGACGAGTCTACAAAGTCGGCTGCTGCCGGAGATCCAACGGGATGAATGGTGTTGTCGACAGGGGTACCAGGGGCAGCTGCGGCCCCAGTTGTGCCATCATTCAGCTTGAAGACCTGGTCTTC
>CANFNX010000062.1 GCA_947448495.1 Bacteriovoracaceae bacterium
CCTACGGATTCAACCAGAGGGTTAGATTCTAGTGACCTTCGATCTTTTTCAGAAAAATTGGACATAAAGACACTCCTTAAAATAAGACTACCCCAAAAATGGGGTAGTCTCGTTTAATTTTGTGTCCGAAATTAGGGGCTCAGATCATTTCGGGCCTTTTTTTATTGTGGAAAAACTAAGAAGCAAATAATCGCGACAAGCGTTGGATAAAGAGCGCCTTTCAGGAGACCAAGTGGAGTAATTCCATTACTACCAAATGAATCTTTCAAGATACCAAAACCAGCAGGGTTTGGAGCATTTGCAATAACTGTCAAACCACCACCTGTCACAGAACCTGCCACCAGGAAGTACTTAGCTGAATCAGTTAAATCAACCAAAGATCCTAGGTAAGTAAGAGCTGCATTATCTGTAATACCAGTCAAAGCTGTCGCTCCGAAATAAAGAACGTAGTCACTTAGACTTGAAATAACTGGTTGAAGCCACCACTTCTGTGGAGTTCCAAGAACAATTAATCCAGCAAGAAAAAATCCTACCATCATAGATGATTTAACCTGAACTTCATCTTGGAATTCTTGAGTGATTGTTGTGAACCCCATAAAGAAGAGAAACAACCCCATGAACACAACCATATGGTGGGCCGTAAGGACAACCATGGCAAGGAAGAGAACGTGGATCATTGTTACCCACCAAGGAGGAAGCATCTTCTCATTGTTATCTGCACGCAGTTGAAAATCACCAGCGAGCTCTTTTTTGAATACCATCGTGATAGTCAAAGAACTGATGACACAAGCGATAGCGGCTTTATAACCGAAGTGGCTGAACATATGAACAAGTCCCCACCCCCATTTCCCAGCAACCATTAAGACTGGAGGAGCAGCAAAGTGAGATAGAGTTCCACCGATTGAAACGTTCACAAACAAAAGACCAAGAGTCGCATACTTAAATTTTTCGCTCATTTCGCCTTTTGAATAAAAATTCTTCAATAGGATAATCGCTGTAACAGTCATCGCAGCGGGCTCCGTGATGAAAGAGCCAAGCAATGGTCCCATGACAAGAGTTGTAAAATAGAACGCCATTTTTCTTGGTAGAGGGATCACCTTTGAAATCGCAACGATGATCTTTTCAGCAAGCTTAATTACCGGACGAGTTCCGGCCATGGCCATAATGACGAAAACAAATCCCGGCTCAGTAAAATTTAGAGACTCGAGATACTCAACGGGAGAATGAAGACCTTCAACAGCAATTTTGACACCAATAAATACAACGGCCCAAATTCCAAAAACCGCTTCGACTTCCGCTAAAAAGTGAAAAACGTTTTCACCAATTGAGCCCTCTGGATAGTGATGGGCCATTTCGGCAAATTTCGAGACCACAAATGTGTGGAGAACTGCGAGAGCGAAGATAATGGTCGCTGCCAGTTCAATAATACTAGGATTCATTCCTCTCCCCTTTGACATTAATAAAAGACTATTTATCAATAGTTTACGGGGAATTTCAAAATGGGGAAAAAAAAAATGACTAGCCGTTCTTGCCGATGGAGTTCACTGGGCAGGCATCCATCTGTTCCATACACAAAGTAATTTCGTCAGGGGTTAAAGGCTGCTTTTTAACGTAAGCATTGCCGTTATCATCTTCCGCGAAAAATTCGGGTGCACCCGAATAGCAGATATTACAAGCAATACACCCTTCTCCCCCATCGTCATCAGGGTCGGTGCAGTAAAAAGAACCAGGAATGTTTTTAGGATGTTTATTTTTTAAGTTGGCCATGGGGGCATCATAGTGATCTCAAAGGAAAGAATCAAGCCTTATGCCCTGCATTATTTTTGACATTTCCTAGCCTGGACAAGTAGGTTGAGGGAACTTATTTTCAAGGATTAAACCATGGATAAAAAGATTCTAGAACGGGCCCAAAATTGGAGTACCAATACTTACTTTAACGAAGCCGACCGATCGGAAATTCTTAGTCTCCTAAAAGACCCCACTCTCAACGAAAGTGAACTAAATGAAAGGTTTTACCGCGATCTCGAATTCGGGACAGGCGGTTTAAGGGCCCCTATGGGGATGGGGCAAAACAGAATGAACATATATAATGTTCGTCGGGCCACACAGGCGCTTTGTCTTACCATCAAAAACCATTTTGGTGGTGGTTCAGCGGTTATATCTTATGATTCTCGCCACAATTCTAAAAGCTTTGCCCTGGAAGCTGCCGGAGTCTTTGCAGCTAATGGAATTAAAGCGTATGTTTATCGCGCTCTGACTCCAACTCCCATGCTTTCCTATGCCGTCAGGGCCCTCAAGGCCCAGGCCGGAATCATGATCACGGCCAGTCATAATCCTCCTATCTATAATGGCTTCAAAGCTTTTTGGACTGATGGCGCTCAAGTCGTTCCCCCTGTCGATAAAGAAATTATTAACGCTTATAATGACCTCACAGATTGGAACCTCATAAAATACATGCCGTTTGAAGAAGCCCAAAATAAAGATCTCGCTTGTTGGACAGATGAAAAAGTTGAAAATGATTTTTTCAATATTATTGAAACCAAAGTGATTCAAGATAAACATATGTGTCTCAATCATGGGTCCGATCTCTCTGTTGTTTATACGGCCCTCCATGGCACGGGACTTGTTCCTTGTTTAGAAATACTCAAACGTCTTGGTTTTTCAAAAGTCCACAGTATTGCCGAACAGGCTGCACCGGATGGAAGTTTTCCAACAGTTAAGTCTCCTAATCCAGAAGATCCCAAGGCCCTTAAGCTCGCAATCGAAGCGATGATTCGATCAAACGCAGATATCGTTTTTGGAACTGATCCAGATTGTGACCGACTAGGTGTGGTTGTAAATGCTCACGGCAAAGCGGAAATTCTAAATGGAAATCAAATTGCTGTCCTCATGCTCTACTACATCTTTAAAATCAAAGCTGAAAAGAAAATGATACCGGCAAAGGCCCTCGTCGTTAAATCGATCGTGACCTCACCACTTCAAAACGCTATTGTTGAATCTTTCGGAGGAACCGTCATGGATACTCTCACGGGCTTCAAATGGATGGCAGGACTGATTAGAGAGCTTGAAGAGAAAAGATCTGGGTACAATTTTGTATTCGCATCCGAGGAATCATTTGGTTATATGCCACATGCTGAAAGTCGTGACAAAGATGGTGTGAGCTCCGTTGCACTGATGTCAGAGGTTGCTCTTTATTATAAACGACAAGGAAAAAATCTCATTGAGGCTTTAGATGAAATCTACACACAGTTTGGTTTCTACTATGAGTCGCTTCTCTCTCAAGACTATGAAGGGATTGCAGGTTCTGAAAAAATCAATCGCATCATGGAGTTTTTTAGAAATTATCCTGAAACCCATTTTGCCGGAGAAAAAATTATCTCTACAGAAGATTATCAAAAAGGATTGAATCTTCCAAAAAGCAATGTTCTAAGTTTTACTTTTGAAAGCGGTAATAAGCTTTTCCTTAGACCTTCGGGAACCGAACCTAAAATCAAATTTTATGTGATGGTCAGAGAAACGGAAGGCGATCTTGCGACAAAGAAAAAGAATGCTTTAATAAAAGTAGAAGTTATTGAAAATAAAATAAGAGAGTACACAGAGAAGGCATAAATGGAAAAAGTCATCGTTCTATTAAGTGGCGGAATGGATTCACTTGTTTGTACAGGGTTGGCGTGCAAGGCTTACAAAGATGTGTACGCTCTACACATGAACTATGGACAAAAAACATCGGCGAGAGAGAGAATTTCATTTGACGAAATTTGCTCCCATTACAATATTCCTCTCGAGAAGAGAAAAATAATCGACATGACTTTTCTTAAACAGATTGGAGGAAGTTCCCTGACGGATGAAGCAATTGATGTCAAAACCTATCAAGGTGACTCTTCTCTAATTCCAGATTCTTATGTCCCATTTAGAAATTCCATTATTCTATCCCTTGCGGTTTCTTGGGCGGAAGTGGTTGGAGCGACTAAATTATTTATCGGCGCTAATTTTGAAGATTCTCCAGGATATCCAGATTGCCGACCAAGCTATTATGAAGCCTTTAATAAGGTCATTAAAGAGGGAACTAAAGCCGCAGACATTGAAATCCTCACGCCTGTCATTCGATTAAAAAAGAAAGAGATTGTCCTTATGGGTAAAGATCTTGCTGTCCCATTTCATTCAAGCTGGTCTTGCTACAAAAGCTCCACTAAGGCCTGTGGCCAGTGTGACTCGTGTGCCCTTCGTTTGAGAGGATTTAAAGAGGCGGGCATGATTGATCCAATTGAATACAAAACAGTTTGATTGGGCATTTTTTTATCGTCTAATCTTCTCTAAAGCCTTAATCACTTTTCGAAAATTAACGTAATCAAATTTCGCCTGGGATCTCAGGATAAACTCGTCAAGCGACGGGTCATCATCAGTCAGATAATAATGGGCAAATTGTGAGGAAACAATAAACAATGCCGATAGCGGTGAAATCTTCTCTGCCTTCAGTCCTAGTGGAAACCCAGAACCATCAGGCAACTCGTGATGCTGTATCGCTAATACGTCAGTGTCCGGTGGAGCCGCAGAGAAGTACCGCTTAATTAAATTGGCAGCATCCTTAGGGTGGCTGAGAAAAATCTTTTGATCGTCTTCACTCATTTGGGGTTTCAATTTTTCGAGATCATTAAGATTTTGAATTTTCAACAGTTCTGGACGAACAGCCAAAGTAAGATCGCTAATAACTGAAGCATAGATTAATTTATCAATGGTCGTCTTAGAACTCCATTCTAGATGCTTTGATAGAATACATGAAATAAGACAAGTCAAATTCATCTTCTGCGTAAAGAAAGCATAGGCCTTATTATTCTGTCGAAAACTCGTTAATATCTGCTCAACTTTTTTCTCTTTTTCAACAATGGCCCGGACATTCTCAATCGCCTTATCTATCGTTTGCTTAAATTCAAGATCAACATGAACTTCCTCATCAATTCTTAGTAACTTCTGCTCAAAACGTTTTTCAGGACTGTCCCCTGCCCCTCTCAAGATAAAGCGAAAATTATTCGCCTTGAGAAAAATATTAATCTGCCTCTGAATTTGGTCGATGACCCAAGTCGCAGTATCCCTTTTGACATAAAGGTACTGCATACCTTTATCACGATATTTTTTTAGATCTAATGTGCTCGTATCATCTTGTTCGGTGAAAACCTTCACATGTTTGTCTGCACCGATGCGGATATAAAGATCTTTGTTAATACCATCAAGGATTGAGAGAAAGTCGATATCAATTCTGCAATATTCAGATTCATTTAAATAGGGTGAATTGTGAAACGTCTTTTTCGCTTCTTCAATCAGAGACATGGGTAAAGATTCTTCGTTGAGCAGCACCATCTGAGTTGTATCTTTCAATAGCTCGCGGCCCTCTTCTCTGATTTCTTCTACCAGAATGGCAATTCGAACTTTTTTAGATGTTTCTTTTAAGTGTGTAATAAAATCTTCAACGAGATAAGAATTAGGAGTGTAGTCATAAACAATCATGCTTGGAACTTGAATCAAATTTTTCAAAAAAAGAAGAGCTTTTTCTTCTGATTCAAGCTCAGTGACCTCAGTCACAAGCAAGGTTTCCAAAACAAACTTTAAAATACCCCTCATGTAGGGAGATTCTGAAACGACCAAAAATGGGACTTTCGTTGAAGTTTGTTCCATATTAGTAAAGCTGGACAAAATCGCCTTCAGTGACTGAGCCTCCAGAATGAAGAATACAAATGGCGCCGTCTTCACCGAAGTAATCGACCACCTCTAGACTGCCTTTGACTTCCCCTTGTGAAATACCGATCATCGCCCCAGACTCGGGATCAAAAACCTCTTGGCCTTCAGTGATAACTTTCAAAATATCACCGAGATTAATCCCAGAGCTTCGACCAGCATTGACGTAAATTTTTGTTCCAATGATCTTTGCAACTCTTCCCATCCAATCTAATTTTTTTCCAACCTGAATGATTTTGGGAATAATTTTTCGAACAGCAACCTTAGTTGAATATCTCAAAAGATCTTGCCGATAGGCCAAGTTCTCTTCACTGTCGGCCTGATAATATTTAAAATTATCATCCGATATATTTCCATCAATGGTTTCTGTTAAAATTTCTTTGTTTGATGCCACATCGTAAACTTTAACTTCAATATATGTTTCCGCAAGTGACTTTACTTTTCTCACAAAACCAACTTCATCACTTTTTTGTCTAACTCTCGCCTCTTTTATACGGCCAAAAATCACAATATTAACACCGGACATTTTAGCTTTACGTGAAAGTTGAACCAGTTTCACTCCCCCGCCGGCATAAATCTCTTTTGAAGTCCCAAAGATTGATTCTGCCTCTGGATCGATCAGAAATTCTCTTGAACGGCTAATTTCACGACGAAATTCTTCAGTTGCAACAATGGCAAGATCTTGTCCTCCCATTGGAGATTCATTATAAAATGAAAGTAGTGCAATTTTTTTCTTTATAGGACTGAATTCTGAAACTCTATTTAAATTTGTCGCCTGTCTAATTGGTCTGCGCCTAGATATTGGGGCACAAGACTGAAACAAAAAAATCACCATGATTAATGGCGATAAAACGGCACATAATTGGGACATGCATTATCCTCAAAGTTATTCTTTAACGAATTTTACAGTAAAGTGAAGACCTGTGAATTCATCCACTAAACTGTAATGATGAGAAGATTTTAACTCTTTTATGCCTGACAATAAATCAGTAAATGATTTTTCCTCACCCTGGTAAAAACAAACCAAGTGAACATCGTCTTTCGTAAAGGATTCTAGTTCTACGTCCATACCCAACGAAGCTCCTCGGGTTTTAAGCAGATCCATGAATCCTAAAACATCCCCTAGGTGCTGGTAACCGCTCAAAACCAACTTTTTCGCTCGGGCAATATCTCGCTTTTCTTCTAGCTTTTTAGAGAATTGCATAAATGCGGTTAAGGGAGAGCGGTAGATTGAGCTGGCGAGCGTGGAGTTTATCGTTTTCGAGTCTGCTTGCTTGAAGACTCTAAATTCTGGGGCCAGTGAGTAAGATTGGAGAACTCTTTTTGTGTTAACGTCTAGGAGTACCGCTCGACCTTCCCAATCAAATCGTAATTCTTTTAACAAGTCACTTGAAGCTGATTTTTTTAGATTGAAATCAAGTTTCAACAGAACAGAATCTAGGAAATCTTCAGGAATGGAGATTTGCCCAACTTCCGTTTCAATCCATTTATTGTAAAACTTTTGGCAATCTTGTGAACAAACGATGACCTCTTCAACAGTGGATGGCTGGTTCTCAAGAAACCATTTAAGCCATGATTCAAAAATAGGTTTAACAAAAACTGCCTGAGAGTCGAGACTCAATTCCTCCCAGGTTAATTGAACAAGATCGACATCCAAAACAATTAAAATTTTAGAATATCTTTTCTTCTCATCGAAAATAATTTTCCTAAGAACTTTATCGACCTTTGACTTCTCAAGTTCGAGATCAATTTTCGCCGTCCACCGATTTGGACTTGTCTGGTCCTTCATCAAGTTCGAAAAGGTATGTGACTTCACCGCCGTTAAGACACGTGAGAAGCGAATAAACTGATGGTGCTCTTCAGTGACAAGGGAACTCAAAAAAGCCGCTTTTTCTGGCTCTCCTAAATTTGAGTTGAATTGAGCCCCAAACTTTTCGGCTAGTTTTCTCTGACGAAAGTGAATCAAATACTCAGAAAACTTACTCTTTAACTTTTCTTGAAATTCCTCTGTTTTATAACCCATTTCAGGAGCGAGTTTTTCGAAAGACTTCATAGCCGCCATGAAAACCAACTCTTTCCTCGCCTCATCTTCATTCGTAACACTCAAGTTCTCGGTGAAAGTCCAAGACTGAGAAAATTGTCCCCAAGCGAGATTAGAGATGAAAAAAAAAGTCAGGAAGAGAAATTTCACTGCCTAACCTCTTCTACTTTTCCATCAATGATGAATGAGACAGAATTCGAGTTTAGTAACTCGTTTAATTTCGCTGCCATCTGTGGAGATGGAGTGACAAGATAATTATCATCCAGCGGCATGCGAGCGCGTCCCTCAGGTGTTTCAAAGATGAAATGAATAGGTACACTCCCACGATAGCTTAAAAGAATCTGCTTCATCTGAGTAAGTGAATAAGAATTAAGGTGATGGAGTGGAACATTAATACGAACCGAGGTCACACGATCATCAGACTCATCTTTGAGGTAAGACACTTTGGTCGGAAAAAATTTCTTCGGATCCTCAGAAAGACTTACATACCCATGCAACAAGAGTGGCTCATCACTGGCCAGGAACTGTTGGTATTCAGCAAAAACCTTAGGAAAAAAAAGACACTCAATTTTGCTGCCTAAATCTTCAAGTGTGACAAAGGCCATCTTGTCACCTTTCTTAGTAAGGATGACTTTGTTTTCCGTTACCAACCCTGCTATGACCATACTGCGCTTACTTGGATCATTCTCATCTTTCATTTTTGGATTAAAACCTTCCGGCTTTGCCACGGTTGGTAAATCCTGAATGACCGCAAGACTCATACTCGTCAGTTTCCCCATAATATCTTTAAATCGATGAAGAGGGTGACCGGACACATAAATCCCCAAGAGTTCAGCCTCTAAAGAGAGCTTTTGCTTTTCATCAAACTCCTGTGACTCACTAATATTTAGAGCATCTTCGGATTTTTGAGCAGTTTCACCCATATCAAAAAGTGAGGTCTGGCCCATGAGTTTTTCTTCTTGCTTCTTTTCAGCAAACGCAACAATGAACTCCATATTATCAAGCAAAGTTTTACGATTAAATCTTTCGCAAGAATCAAAAGCGCCAACTTTAATAAGGGCTTCCATGACACGTTTATTAACGGACTTAAGATTGACACGCTCACAGAAATCTACGAATCCTTTAAAAGGGCCGTTTTCAGTACGTTCGCGAACAATATCCTCAACCGCTCCTTCTCCAACTCCCTTAACAGCTCCCAACCCAAACCGAATGGTCTGTCCAATAACGTTAAAAAGCCACAAAGACTCATTCACATCTGGCGGTAGGATCTGAATGCCATTATCTTTGGCTTCCTGAATGTACGCGGTAATTTTTTCTTTGTTGTTAATCTCTGTGCCTAAGAGGGCTGCGAAGAACTGAGCAGGATAATATTTCTTAAGGAATGCTGTCTGATATGAAACAACAGAATAGGCAACGGCATGAGATTTATTGAAACCATACTCTGCAAATTTTTCCATCAAATCGAACAAGGCAATGGCCTTATCTTGGTCAAATCCACGCTCTACCGCACCTTTACGGAAAATCTCTTTGTGTGCGGCCATCTCCTCGGCTTTCTTTTTCCCCATGGCACGACGGAGCATATCCGCTTGGCCCAGAGAGTAACCGCCAATCACTCGAGCAACGTTCATCACCTGTTCCTGATACACGATAATGCCGTATGTATCTCTTAAAACAGGTTTCAATTCTTCAAAGGCATATTCTTCAATGGCACCGTTGATTTTGTTTTTAATCTCAGCAAACTTCAAATGCATCCCCATCCCCATTGGCCCAGGACGATAGAGAGCATTGATCGCCGTGATATCATCGATGGAGTCAGGCTTGATTCGCTTACACAAATCTTGCATCCCACTGGACTCTAGCTGGAATACTCCTACGGTTTGACCATCAGAGATCATTTCAAACACACTGGCATCTTGATAATCAATAAACTCAATATCAAAGTCTGGCTTCAGATCTCGCTGGATCAGTTTTGAAGCATTGGAAATAACGGTCAGTGTTTTAAGTCCAAGAAAGTCAAATTTTACAAGTCCAATTTTTTCCGAAAAATCTTTATCAAATTGAACGACCTGCTCGCCCTTGGCCCCTCTAAAAAGTGGGCAATAAGTAACAAGAGGCTCGTTCGTGATGATCACCCCGGCCGCGTGAATCCCGGCATGACGATTCAGACCCTCAAGACGTTTTCCGATCTGGAGGATTCTTCTAATTTTTGGATCATTGTCTTCTAGTTCTTTAAGTTTTGGTTCTTTATCAATGGCTTCTTGGAGTTCTATCCCCAACTCCTCTGGAACAAGTTTAGCGAGAGTATCAGCTTCAGAATAAGGAAGTGCAAAAACACGAGAAACATCTCTTAGGACTGCTTTCGCTGAAAGTGTACCAAAAGTAATAATTTGACCTACTCGTTCCTCACCGTATTTTTTGGTCACATACTCGATGACTTCTTGACGTCGATCCTGACAAAAGTCGATATCAAAATCGGGCATAGAAATACGCTCAGGATTAATGAAACGCTCAAAGAGTAAGTTATAAGGGATTGGATCAACGTTGGTAATTTTTAAAGCATAAGCAACGATAGAACCGGCACCAGAGCCACGTCCTGGTCCAACAGGAATGCCATTGGCCTTCGACCAGCCAATAAAGTCAGAAACGATTAAAAAGTATCCGGTGAATCCCATTTGCTTGATGAGACCAATTTCTACTTCTAGTCGATCTAGATATTGAGGCTTAAGTTCAGTTTCCCAGTTCTCTTTAGAGACGAGGTGCTTAAAGTGAGGACCAGCAAATCTTTCGGCCAATCCCTCGCGAGATAAGCGCGTGAAATATTCATCTTCAGTTTCCTTCGTTTCAATTTCAAACTTTGGAAGAAGATAAATCTGTTTCCCTTTTTCATCTTGCCAACGAATTTCAAGGTTACAAGCATCAGCAATTTTGAGCGTGTTATCACAGGCCTCTGGCACGTAATGAAAAGCATCTCGCATTTCCTGAGCCGATTTAAAATAGAACTCAGTCGTCGTGAGTTTCATGCGCTTTTCATCTTCTAGCGTTTTACCCGTCTGGATACACATCAGAACTTCTTGAGCAGCGGCATCATCACGTGTGAGATAGTGACAATCATTCGTAGCGACTAAAGGGATAGAATGCTCTTTAGCAAAAGAGATGATCTTCTTATTCACATCTACTTGTTCAGGAATTCCATTCTCTTGGATCTCAAGATAAAAATCATCTTGATAGATTTCACGAAACTTCATCGCCGCTTGATAGGCCCTTTCATCTTGTCCGGTAAATAAGTTGTAACCAACCTCACCTTTAAGACAAGCCGTTGTGGCAATAAGCCCTTCTGAGTACTCACGTAGTAGTTCCATATCAGCGCGAGGTTTATAGTAAAAACCTTCCTGATAAGCTTTCGAGAGAAGTTTACAGAGGTTTCGGTAACCAGTGAGGTTTTTACATAAAAGTATCAAATGGTGAATCTGGTGACGCCCTTCAACTTCGTCTTGGGAATCAAGAGTTTTTAAATTTTTGGGAGCCCGACGATCATGTCGAGAGCCAGGGGTAAAATAAATCTCTGAACCAAGAATCGGTTTAATCCCCGAAGTAATCGCGCGCGTATAAAAATCAATTCCGCCGAACATATTTCCATGATCTGTACAGGCGATCGCTGGCATTTCCAGTTCTTTAGCACGCTTAAAAAGATCGCTTAAACGAATCGCTCCATCCAAAAGCGAATACTGCGAGTGCAAATGAAGGTGGGTAAAACTACCCTTGTGGGTATTTTGAAAATCACTTCCAAGGAAGGGGTTTTTCATACAAAAAAGCCTCGAAAAAAGAGTGTTGTGAGATGGGTTTAGATAACCATTTTTAGAGTAAAATGACGACTAGATCTTGTGGCCAAATAAACTTCTATTGGCCCATAATCAATTTAACCCTTGGGTGCAATGCGCAGGCCATTTTCCCCTTTAAAAAACAGAGTGTTCGCGATACGAAAACATCCGATTTAAAAAGGTAGTTGCATGTTCACAGAGTCTCAAAAAAGCCTGGCGCTAGAACTTCTAGAATCTATTAAGTTTTTCAATCAAAAAGGATGGTCACCTGCGACCTCCACTAATTACTCTGTTCGCTCATCCCAAAAGGATCAATACATCATTTCAAGATCGGGAGTTGATAAAAGTAAGTTCGAACTTGAAGATCTCATTGTCATCGATTCGAGTGGAGAAGTTTTGGTCCCTTTTAAGAAGTCTGGTATCAAATCTTCAGCGGAAACAGAAATTCATACTTACCTTTATCAAAAGTATCCAGAAGTGAATTGCGTACTCCACACTCATTCGGTCCTCGGAACAGTCCTTTCACTGGCCAATGTAAATGAAGGCCATTTGCGATTTGAGGGTTTTGAGATTCAAAAAGGTTTGGAAGGAAATTCTACCCATGAACTTGAATCAATTCTTCCTATCGTTCCAAATTCACAAGCCATGAGTGAGATCCTAAAAAATATGGATCAGTATTTTACCAAAAATCCTTCAATCCATGGCTTTCTTATTGCCGGTCATGGTTTATATACTTGGGGCAAAGATATCGCCACTGCAAAACGCCATATTGAAACTTATGAATTTTTATTTGAATGTATCTACGCAATGAGGAGGATCTGATGGCCATTTTAACTCTATTGGAACCGATGCATAAAGAAATCATAGACACCTCTGAAATCAAAGCGTTTATGAATGAAAGAGGTATTATTTTTGAGCAATGGGAAACCTCCATGCCCCTTAAAGATGATGATACCCAAGAGACGATTCTAAAAGCTTATGACCATGAGCTCGGCCCTTACATGAGAAAGCATGGATACATCAATGCCGATGTCATTAATGTTCATAAAGAAACCCCAAATATTGAAGCGATTCGAACCAAATTCCTTTCTGAGCATACCCACGCGGAGGATGAAGTGAGGTTTTTTGTCGATGGTGAGGGGCAGTTCTTCTTTCACTTTCAAAAGAGCCGAGAAATCTTTCGCCTTACTTGCCAAAAAGGTGACTTTATTTCAGTCCCTAAGGGTGTTCCTCACTGGTTTGATCTCGCCCCTAAATATCATGTAAAAGCGATAAGAATTTTCCAGACTCCAGAAGGATGGGTTGCGAACTACACCAACACTGGAACAGAACAAAAGTACCGACATGACTAAACTCTTTCTTTTTGACATTGAAGGCACAACAACTGACATTAATTTTGTTCATAAAGTGCTTTTCCCCTATTCATTTCAAAATTTGGAAAATTTTATTCTCCACCATCAAACGAGTCCTGTCATTTTGAAAGCGATTGAAGATGTTCGCCAGACAGTTTTAGAAGAAGAGAAATTAAACTTAACCTTAAATGAAGTTATCGCGAAGCTGAGATTTTGGATCGAAACTGATCGCAAACATGGGGCACTTAAAGAAATCCAAGGGCTCATTTGGGATCATGGTTATGCAAAAGGGGAATTCAAAGGTCATTTATTTGATGATGTAAAACCTTTCTTTACCTCTGTCTTAGAGACCGGGGCGAAGATTGGAATCTACTCCTCTGGCTCAGTTCATGCACAGAAATTAATCTTCGGTTTTTCCACTTCTGGTGATTTAACACCCATGATTTCCTATTACTTTGATACAAAGGTGGGTGGTAAGAGGGAAAGTTCATCTTACGCAAAGATAGCGCAGTTAACACAACTTCATCCATCAGAAATTCATTTCTTCTCTGACATCCCAGAGGAACTAAAAGCGGCGAAAATGATCGGAATGCATGTGACACAACTGTTGAGAGGAGACACTTCCCCTTCAGAATATGAAGGGATCACGAGCTTTAGTGTCTTTAACGGCAATTAGAAACGCCAAAAGAGATCGTAAACGTAGTAATATCCTTTTTTTCCAATCACAAGATTGGAAAAATCTCGCGTAGCAAGACCAATACTTGTGTGAAAAGAATCCCATATCCACATATGAGAGAGAGTTCCACCGATTGTCTTCAATTCCACATTATAAGTAGGACCGTAAAGAATACGTCCCCAGTCATTTGTTATATACTCCGTAATGCTTCTGATATCAGAATCTTGAAATAAATGAAGATCCTTAGTTGCATGGGCGTCAGCAAATTGCGGGTCGAGTGTGATATTCACCATTAAATGGTTTTGAAATTTAGCATTCGCAGGGAGAGAAATGACACTTCCTACCTGCCATATATAATCATTACTCTGAACCTTATAGGCGCCTAGAGTATTCATGGTGATGCGAGCGTATTTATTCCTTAAGACCCGATACTTAAGACCCAGGTTCGCATAACCATCAAGCCAAAGAGTGTTCACCATTTTCACGCCGAAGTCATTGGTCACACCATATTGAAGTTGAAATGGACTTAGCAAAAACTCTTTCTTATCAAGTGTGTGGCCCTCTGAAGTGAAAACACCAAAATAGGCCAATTCTTTAAAGCGGGCAGGAATATGATCATCCCCATGTAGGGTCAAAGAAGTAAAACCTGGTATTTTTTTTTCCTTCATCAATTCAAAGTCGAGAGGATAAATTAAGTCCTTCTTCATGATGACAGCACTCTCAATTAATTCCTCGATGGAGATGACGGCAACCTGAGGGCTGGATCCAGTATCCATTTTTGTGACGATCCCAAAACCTATCGCCTTTTGGAGTTTACGAGAATAAATGATGACTCGACTCTTAACCTGAATCTTTGAACTATCAAAAATGTCGGCCATGATTTCTTGCGGGTGTAAAATCTCTGTCACTTGTCCACTCGAGAAAGCTTCTAGTGAAAAAAGAATTAAAAGCAAAGCGAAAATAAACTTAATCATTTCGTATTTAATTGTCGGGAGCTAAGCTCTCCGCAAAGTGTCTTAATGTCGATGCAAGAGCGTGTATAAATAATCGTTGTCCACCAAGTCTCTACCATTTGTGTATTTACCAAATAATCTTTCCCCGGACATAAAGCCCGAACAAACTCTCCGATTCGTTGCTGCTTTTCATTTTCAGCATTTGAAAAAAAAAGCCACTGATTGAAACACTCCTGTAGTTCATCTCGACCGAGGGCAAGAATTTGGGTTACAGGAACTGGCCTTTCGTAAGATGCCTTATTAAAATCCACTTTACGAATCAAATCGTAATCGACATATTTCTGAGTGCAACCTAGAACAAACAAAACCAAAAAAAGAATTTTCATCCTTCTTTTTTAACATAAGGGACATAAGATGAGGAAGCAAATTGCAATAATTGATCCGTTTGTAAAATCACCTGCCATTTTTTGCTTTAATCGCCTCATCAATCTTCTTGAGTTAAAGGCGAGCTACCATCCCCCTTCCCTCTTTGGCATAGAAACATTACTTAAGGAAAAAGATCACACAATCGCCTACGTTGTACTCGGATCGGCCTCCCACATTCATGAAAAATTACCCTGGCATTCTCTTCTTGCGGATTTTTTAGTAAACGAATTAAAAAAAAACAAGCCAGTTATCGGATTTTGCTTTGGCCATCAACTCATGTGCCACGCTTTTGGAGCGGATGTTGAGTATTATGAATCCGAAGAAGTAAAACTTTCGGGAAAAAGAAAAATTTCAATCGCCATGGATCAATGGAACTTTAAAAAGGGCGAAGAATTTAACTTGGCGGTGACACATCGCCAAGTGGTTAGAAATTTACCTCCCTCACTAATTGAACTTGGTAAAGGTCTACAAAATGATATTGTAATCCATCAATCCCTACCATTCCTTGGCACTCAGGCCCACCCCGAAGCCTCATCTCATTTTTGCCAGAACGACATTCAAAATCTGAACTTCGAGGAAGAAAAACTTATTCAGGCCGATGGTGAACGACTGATTAAACGTTTTTTTGAGTACTTTCAGCTAGTTTAGGTGGTGTCATTTTGGGGTCTAGAAAAACCTCATGGATGTTTGCTAAAACCTAAAAGTTCCCCGAATGGATTGTTTGAGGAGATTCAATATGAATATTTTTATTATTCTTTCTTTTTTATTAAGTTCTACATCTATCTACGCTCAGTCATTAAGCTTGGAGTCCTTAAAAAATCTTTTTACGCAAAACCAAGTTCTGCTTGAGACAGTTAATCCAGGTATGACTAAAAAAGTCACAACCATGGGAACTCTGAATTCGGAAAAAGGAAATTGCAATTACCGACTCCAGTCTATGCAAACGATCCTTAAAATACAGAATGATAAGATGATTGTTTTTGCCAAAGAGAAATTTTCTCCACAAAAATCAAGTGAATGTATAGCGGCAGGTTACACGACTTCAACAGATAGCTCTCTACTCTATTTTCAAGACAAGCCTAGCCTCAAGAAAGATCTCTCCGATCTTGATCTTTCGGCGAGCGACATTAAAACAATTACACAAACAGGAACAATCGTTTCCCTCTCTCTTCAATCATCAGATGATTTGATGACATTTCAATATGACTTAACCAAACCTTCTTTTAAGAATTTAATTTTGAGTCAAGGTCATTCTTTCAAAACGTCCTCAGAGGATTTAATCGACATAGACATAAAGACAATTGATCTCAAGAAAGTACTTTTCTGCGATAATAACGATGGCGATAATTCAGAATGCTCTGAAGGCGATTATAGCGACATTCTGTTTTAAAGACCTACTCCCATTCAATCGTACCCGGTGGTTTAGAGGTAATGTCATAAACCACTCGGGTGATCCCTTTCACC
>CANFNX010000063.1 GCA_947448495.1 Bacteriovoracaceae bacterium
GAAGTCCAGAGGAAGTCATTAAGGCCACTAAGTCCGTGGTGGAAGGCTATAAAACGACTAAGGCGGCCCATCTCTTAGCTGAAAAGAAACATATTAATGCGCGGATCTTCACCGGACTTTTTCAGGTGCTCTACCAAGGCCATGACCCCAAAAGTGTCATTCAGGGTCTCATGATGTTGCCACCGAAATTTGACGACGAAACCTAATTCAGGTGCTGCTCAATTTTCCCCAGACTGATGGTTTCACCCAGTGGAATGACTTCACCATTGGTTTTTTGAATAAAATACGCTGGCACACCAATCGCGCCATATTTCAGAAGGTACTGAGTGATGTGATCATCTCGCTTGGTCCAGTCGGCACGCATCAGAGTCAGATTATATTTTTTGGCGAGCTCTTGAAACCCATCTGTTTCAAGGACTAACTTTTTATTCACTTTACAGGTCAGGCACCACTCAGCAGTGAAATCCATAAAGATGAGTTTGCCTTTTTCCTGCTCTAGACTTTCTTGGGACCAGTTTTTCCAAGCACTTTGAGTTGCGACTTTGGTCTCGGTCGGTTTGAGTTCTAAATTTTTGACTGCAAAAAATGTCAGGCAAACAGGAATGAAAAAAATCAAAAGAGAGAGAAGTTTGTGGCGAGAAATTTTTTGCATAAAGAAGAAGGCAAAAAACCAAAAGGCAAAAAGTAAATTGAGCTTCCAGCCAAGGACTTCAAAATGAACGAGGCTTACAAAAACATCATAGAGCCAAATCACCGTCACAAGCAGCGAGAGTCCTAGAAAGTATTTCAGCTTCTCCATCCATGCCCCTGGTTTTGGTAACCAGTGAAGGCTGGCGGGAATAAAGGCCGTCAGAAGAAAAGGGAAGGCCAGTCCCAATCCAATCGCGATGAACATCAGAAAAATCGTCATGTGCCCAGTGGTAAAGGCAAAAGTCAGCGCCGTTCCGAGAAAAGGAGCTGAACATGGAGTGGAGAGAATGGTGGTGAGGACACCACTTAAAAAATCCCCCACAAACCCTTGCTGAGTTTGAGTGTTCCCTAATTTGGAGCCACCGGGAGTTTGAAACTCAAAGAGCCCAAAGAGATTAAGACTTAAAATAAATAGGATGATCATCATGATCAAAATAAAAGCGGGTGATTGCAGCTGAAAGCCCCATCCCACCTCTTCACCGGTGGACTTGATGCCGACGATGACTCCGGCCAGGACGAGAAACGTAAACAGAACTCCTGCAGTATAAGAGAGATTATGGCGAAGAAGCTCGGAGCGAGAAAAATTTTGATGCTTAATCAGACCAAAGAGTTTGAGCGAGATCACTGGTAGAACACAGGGCATGAGGTTCAGGATCAGTCCACCAAGAAACGCTAATAAAAGATAGTGAAAAAAACTTTGAGATGTTTCGCTCGTTGATCCCTTGATCAAGGTCTTGATCTCTTTTCCATCAAAAGGTTTTAGATTTTGATAAAATTTATCCAGTGAAGCTGAGGCCAAAGAAAAGTCTTTCACTTTCAGCATGACTTTTTGGACTTGAGGCAATCCCGGTGCGTTCAGAAGAAAAGGTAACTCATAAGCTTGAGTGAAGCTGCCCGTCGCTGGAAGAGGGACCTGAGGTTCTTGATACTCACCATCCCATTCAATCTCTGTTTTTCCATAAAGGGTGTCACCCTCTACATAGAGAGTTTCACGCTTGTATCCAAAGGGTGGGGAAGGAAAGGCCGTGAGCAGATTTAATTTCTTAGGCAGTGTGAAACTCTTTATTCCTTTCATTGAATAATGAAGCGTCAGGAGATTTTGATCTTTGACTCGAGTGAGGTAATACTCAAATTGAGCAGGAAGCTTCGCCTCTTGAGGCAGCTTGGAGAAGGCCACTTGTAAATCACCCTCAGCGTAAGCACTGATCGAGCGGTTGGCGATAAAGGTCTCACCAGCTTTAAGAGTGAGTTTCGCTTCTCCTGGGATACAGATGTCTTTACAAATCAGAACATGAATCTGGGCATCGATAGTTCCTGAAGCATCATCAAAAAAGAAGTGCTGCTGACCTTCATAGCCGATGGTGAGAATATCACCCGCCTCAAGATGTTTTTCCGGGACTGGCCACTCATAGGACTTGAGAGTTAGGGGTTTATTGCTTGAAGAAAACTTGAAGCTCGAAGCAATCCCAGAATCTCCTGGGTTTTTCCAGTAGGTATGCCATCCTTCATCGTGATGTACAGTGACCACGAGTTTTTTATCAAACCTTTGCAAAGATATTGTGGCATGGTCATCGGCGGCCCATGAGCCTAAAGAGGCGAGCATCAACAAAGAAAAGAGCTTAAGCATAGGAGTCCTAACAAGTGAGTTTTTAAGAATTATAAGACTCGAAATCTGAAAGGTCGAGGATTGCAAGCTCTTGATGTTTTGAGTCAATTGCTTGGCCCCCTTGACGCTTAAAAATTTGGGTCCATATTAGAGGGTATGAAAAGAATGTACGTGGTACTCTCAATCTTTTTTCTTTTGTTTGTGGGCACAATTGTGGCCGTGGGGAAAATGCTGAGCTTTGCCCAATCCGGCCCCTCTCAGGATTCTGGATCTTTCGATCGGATGAAGCGGCGAATGGAACTCAGGGAAGAAATGCATAAACGCATGCGGGATAAACTTCTTCATGGCATCGGTCCTGATCAAGACATGTTTAAAGATTTAGAGAAAATGATGGAGGAGACCATGGCCGACTCCTTTTCCCAATTTGATCAACTGACATCAGTCTCTTCCCAATTTCAGTCTGAATGGACTGAATCTAAAACGGGCCGGACCTTAGTGATTACTCCCAAAGACCCAAATCAAAAAATGAATATTGATGTGAACGCCTCAATGGTGACGATTAAAGGTGAAAGTACCCAGAATCAAAATGGATCGTCCTACTCCTCGAGTTTTTCTAATAGTTTTTCTGTGCCCGATGATTGTGACGGATCGAGGGTTAAGATGGATCAGAAAGAGGGGAAGCTCCTCATCCAATTCCCTTTCAAAAGCGCCAAAGCTGTCGCTTTACCTCCGAAACAAGACAATCAGCGCAAACCTATTCCGAAATCTGAAGGAGATGTTGAAATTTAGCGGATACTTTTCACCATGTTCAGCATTTGAGTGCGAAGATTGCCCATCATCGTGTCATGGGTGGATGAGAAAGGCGGATAGTTAAAATACGAATTGGCCGCTTTTAAATCAAACGAAGCGATGAGACCCGCTACAATCAGTGTTTTAGAATTGCCCAGTTCTTTGAGATAAACGATACAATAGTTGCGATACATGAGCTGAGAGAAACGGGTCATGTCCAAGAGGAGAAAACGCTCACGACCGGCGCCCGCAGACACATCGGCTTCACGTCGAAAATAAGCCACAACATTTTTAGAAATTGATTTTGCATCCAGTTCTTTAAAGGTCAGTTCAAAATTCACTTTGAACGGAATGCCATAAGCTTTAACTTTATTGGTGACAAGCCATGATCCAGAGGATTTCTGGGATAAATTGACTGAGCTGAGCATGTGGGAAATGAAAGTGGCATTGTTCATAGATTCAAAACTAAAGTCGTTAAAGGATTTTTCGCTCTGAAAAGCGAGTTTAGCGGCAATGATTTGGTTGTTGCCAGGATTGAGAGAGCTAACTTGAGGAAGATCCATCACGCTCAGGTTGGTTTTAAGAAAATCTCCCGGTGAGAGCCACTCTAACCCTAGATGACTTTCACCAGCATCAATCACAGAGGATGACAGAGGAAAGTCCACATACTTCTCTTCAATCTGAGCGAAGAGGGAGAAGCTAAAAACAAAGAGCCCGAAAATGAGAAAGAGGTGCCTCATAGATGACCTTTCATGAAAATATTTTCTCGAATGTAGCCTAATTTTAGAGGCCTAGGTTGGGACAAAACTTGGGCCTGTAACTCTTACCTAGTTTTTAACTAGCTGAAAAGTGGTTCTGAGACGGGGGTAGGCATTTTTTTCTCATCATTCAGCCGATAAGTCCGATAGGGATTTGAGCGAAACAACCATCCCGGAGGCCTTTATGGCAAAAACACTAGCTCTTTTTTTCGTCCTTGGATTAATGGTCAGCTGTGCTTCTCATCACAATGATCGAAGTATTTCCTCAGTGGAAGGTGGAGATTCATTAGAAAAGATGCCTGGGTATCGTTACGAGCGCGGCTCGATGTATCGCTAAAGGTCTTAGGGCTTTTTGAGCCAGTCTGGGATGTCGGCGACTTCTTCCTGTACACGTTTATAAGATTCCAACCGAGAGAGAATGAGTTCATTCTCTCTTTTTGTTTTATCTAGCTGCTGAAAAAAACAACCCTTATTATTTTCATCATGAGTGCAAGTAGAAAACTTGCATTTGGTAGCGAACTCTTGAACATCAGAGAAGCTTTGGAGCAATTCTTCTTTGGTCAGATCACTGAGGCTCATGGAGCGAATGCCGGGAGAGTCAATAAGAGCGAATTTCTCTCCATCCACGAGTTCGGCCCAAGTGGTCGTGTGGGAGCCTTTGTTGGCGCGATTGGTTTCCCCACTCAAAAGTTGAATTTTTCCTTCAGAGAGCTCGGTAATGAGGCGGCTTTTACCAACACCTGAGTGACCAACCAAGATGGCGGTTTTGCCCTTGAGCTTATCAGAAAGTTCACGAAACCCTTGCACGAGATATTTGGGTTGATACTTTCCATCTTCAGCGGAGACTTCAAAGCACTCCACATTAAGCCATTTCAGGCGCTCAGCTTCGAAAGTGATATCAAACTCCACCCCATCATAGAGATCCATTTTATTAAAAATGACGTAAGCAGGGATGCCCCAGTATTCGGATCGCACCAGGTAGCGATCCACCAGCCCTCGCTTGTAGGCCGGAGTGCCGGCGCTGGTGACCACAAGGAGGACATCTACATTGGCCGCGATGACGCTTTTTTTCTGCACCCGAGGGAGGTTGCGAAAAATGGCGTTAGTTCTCTCAACGACTTTTTCTATTTTCCATTCTTCACCACCGGGCGGAGGAGGTGAGAGTTCTACCCAATCCCCGACCACGAGGTGATCTTCCTTGAGGAGAGTCGCCAGGGCAGTGGCCGTCACGATCTGTTTATTATCTGAACGCTGGCAGTCAAAATGCCGTTTGGAGGACCTAAATATGCGGGCGAGGATAGTCATAGATAATTCAGAGTAACATAATTGCCTTCTCTCTGATTGACAATTTTTGAAGGGAGCCTTAAAGTTGTCGCCTTAAAGGCTTTGAATCTTAAACCCCTTGGAATCAATGGGTTTTTTGCAGAATAGGCTAAGCGCACCGGTAGCTCAGTTGGATAGAGCAACCGATTTCTAATCGGTAGGTCACAGGTTCGACTCCTGTCCAGTGCGCCATTTTAAAAACCACGACCCTGCTCGTGGTTTTTTTTGGTCTTTATTCGTCCTATTCATCTGGATGCAATAATTTTTAACGACTCATTCCATGGAATTTCAAAATTGCTTTCTGTGATTAATTTGGTGCACGACCAAAATGCCTTGCTCCATGGCGCATCTTTTCTTGGCATAAGGCCTGCTTGAAATTGGTCTTATTTGACTGAACTTCCACTAAGTAGGTCTGCCCATGATTCAAGAAGCCCCTCAATCACAAGATCCCTGGCCATATCAAAATCAGCAAAATTCTCTTAAGGAAAGTGAGTTACGTATACGCAATCTTTTTGAGAATCTTAGTATTGGAGTTGTGGTCCATGGCCCAGATACCAATATTATATTTTCGAATCAAACCGCTTCATCATTTTTAGGCCTCACCAGTGATCAATTAGTGGGGAAAATGGCGACAGACCCTCGATGGCATTTTACTGATGAGAACGGTCTTACGATAAACGTGGAAGACTTTCCTGTTTACCGAGTTCTTTCATCAGGTCAGCCTATCAAGGGACTTGTGATTGGAGTTGTAAGGCCTGATTTAAGTCACCCTCTTTGGGGATTATGTAACGCCTATGCAGAATATGATGAGGATCATAAAGTTTCACATGTGGTCGTGACGTTTACAGATATCACCGAACAAAAAAATCTTAGCGAGAAATTATCTGAATTAAGTATTCTCTTCGAGGCTGCCCTTGACCAGAGCCAGGCAGGCATTGCTATCGCTGATGCTCCTACTGGCAAATTACGCTACGTTAATCAAGCGGCCCACATTTTTATAGGGGGGCGACCTGAGGAGCAAGTGAGCGACATCAAAGTTGATGAACTCATGTCTAGCTGGAAGATTTCTGATTTACATGGGAAGAGATTAAGTTATGAAGAAAGTCCCTTTGGGAAAGTGATTATCAAGGCCGAAAAAATTAGCCAGGAATTCATCATAAAAAATTCTGCTGATGAAGATAGAATTATATGGGTGAATGCTGCTCCGATATTTGGAGTTGATCAAAAACTCATCGCTGGTATTACGGTCTTTTTAGATACGACAGAAAGGCATCGTTTAGAAAAAGAACTGAGATCTGCTAAAAATGTGGCAGAGTATGCAACGATGCTGAAGTCTCGTTTTTTGGATGTCGCTGCTCATGAATTAAGAACCCCTGTGACGGCCTTGTCAATTCTGATTCAAATGACCCTCAAACAGAAGACACAAGGTCATACGATTGAGATCGAGACTATTAAAAAACTCAAAGGTCAAGTAGAGCGGATTTCCCATCTTGTCGTAGATCTTCTAGATGTTTCAAGACTCGAAAAAGGTATGGTCCATCTTAAAAGAGAACAGGTCAGCGTGATAACCCTTATTCACGAATGTCTCTCCGAATTCAATTTAAAAAATCCTGATAGAGAGATTCTTTTTTATCCCAAAGAGAAAGAACTTCTCTTTAACCTCGATCCGAACCGCATCTTCCAAGTTATGTCCAATCTCATTGATAATGCCATTAAGTATACACCCCAAACATCACCCATCACAGTTGAGGTTCATCAACATGAATCTGCACTAAGAGTCAGTGTTACAGATAAGGGTCAAGGACTTTCCAGCATTCAGCAGGCCACGTTGTTTTCACCATTTAGTCGTGGATCGTCTGAATTGACAGAAAAATCGGGAGGTCTTGGTTTGGGTCTTTTTATTAGCCGCATGATTGTGGAACTCCATGGTGGAAAAATTGGAGTTGAAAGCGAAATTGGAATGGGTAGCACATTTTATTTTGAGATACCACGGGAGATAAAAAGTGAATGACTTGAAACAGAAAAAGACTGTCCTCATTGTTGAGGATGAAAGAGATATTCTCTACACTCTAAAAGATTTTTTAGAATCAGAGAACTATCATGTCTTGACAGCGGAAAATGGCTTTGAAGCTATGGAGGCGATTAAAGGATTTGGAATTCCGCATCTCATACTCTTAGATATGAAAATGCCGATCATGAATGGTTGGGAATTTGCGATAGAGTTTTTAGACAAGCATGACCATCAGTCTCCCATTGTCGTGATGACGGCGGCAGCAAATGCTGAAGAAAGGGCCAAGGATATTAGTGCCGTAGGATGGGTCGAAAAGCCGTTTGACTTAGATGTTCTCTTAAAGACTGTACGTAAATATGAAAGGAAGTCGCTTTAATTGCTGACAGGTAAAGCAAATGAGAAAGTCGTATTGTTCGAATTTTCATCATACCAAAAACGACCACCATGAATTTTTAAAATATTATTCGCAATACTCAAGCCGAGTCCCGTTCCCTTCCCCACCGCCTTAGTCGTGAAAAAAGGAGTCATCATCTTGGCCACAATTGAAGCTGGTATGCCCTGGCCTGAATCCATGACAGAGATGATCCAAAAGTCATTTTGACGCTCAAGAGAGATTCTAATCCATGGATCACGTGAAGTTTCAATGGCGTCAGCAGAGTTGTTCAAAAGATTAAGCAGCACTTGTGAGATTTGAACAGGTTTGCCCGTAGAATAACTCTCTCTCCCAGCATCCCAGTGAATGGCGATGCCGCGACTTTTAATTCTCTCTTTACACAGGTCGAGAGTCTCTTCAATCACCGAGTTTAACTCCATAGGCTCCATCGGATCATCCGTCGCATCTCTGGCAAACACTCTAAGACCTTTGATGATTTTTCCCGAGCGTTCCGTCATCTTAATAATCTTATGCATACTCTCTTGAACTTTATCTTTCTCCCATTGATTTTCTTCTACACTTTTCAGGGTCACCCAAGCGAGTCCTTGGATAATCGTTAATGGGTTATTGAGTTCATGGGCAATACTCGCTGACATTTCTCCGAGAGTATACATTTTGGCACTGGTGACTTTGATCGCCTTGATCTCTTCATCCGCACTGTATTTATCCATCCTGGCCACGACGTTTTCGATAGTATAGCGAAGAGAGGTAAAAAAGAATTTTAAACCTTCTGAAATAACAAAATCTACTTTTGAGCTAAAATGGATAACATAGCGGAGCTCCCCGTCTTTGGTGATGGGCAAAATGACTTTTCGAGGGGCAAACTGTGTGCTGGTTGGATGAGATAAGGACTCTTCAAGAGAAAATGACCAACCTGTTTTTGTCTCTAACTGGGAATTCAGGAACGTGAAGGCCTCTTGAATATCAAAACAGCTTGAGCAGAAGTTTGCGATTTCTAAATTTAATTTTGCATAGGTATTTTGTTCTTCAAGTCTATCATAGGCCAGCATCTGCTCTTTTCTTGCAAATCTTTCGGCTTGTAACAAAATAAAAAAATCAAAAATAGGTGAGTAGGCAGGAAAGTCATTATAAGTGAGGTTTTTGTCAGTCAGTGTTTCAATATTCTGGATCAGGGGTGTAATGGCAAAGAGGTAAAGTTGATTCTTTTCGATCCACAAGACTTCGCCTCTCAAACCGATGTGAGTTGAAAGAGATTCTAGTGTCACCACTTTTCGAACGAGCTTTCGAAAATTGACTTCGGGAGAAATCGTTTTCGGAGTCGTTATTTTAAAAATTTCTTCTGCTGGCAGCCCTTGTCTCAAATTCAGAAAGCACTTCGCAGCACTTCTTCCGCTAGAGACAAGTTTTCCGTTTGCATCAATGGCAAGATAAAAGGGATAAAGGTATTCAAAGTCAGACTTATCGAGATTTATTTCCATTCGATAAAAAACCTGTCGGCCGTTTCATCTTCATTTTTTCCAAGGTGATTGATGATGAGATCATGAATCCCATACCTTTCAGCTAAAGCAGTCAAAAGACCTTTCACCATGGGAGAGAGCCCCGCTCGTTGCGAGCGATAAAGCAGATGGTACTGAGTAGGGGAAAGTTCTTTTTCTAATTCAAATTCCGGAGGGATGAGTCCTGGCATCATCGCACCCATGTGCTCATGCATGCGATTGAGGTTTTGCAGACATTCTTTAAAACTTGGCCCGAAAAGATTTAGGAGTGGCTCATAACCTGCACTCACTGCGTACTTGATCCAGTAGCCGCCAAAAAGAGAGAGAATTTCCTCTGGCTTTTTACCCGTAACGGCACTGGCACCACCCACTAACTGGTAAGTGATTTGGTCATCGTAAACGGCCAGCAGTTCAAAATAACTTTGTTTGACTTGCGACTTTTCGAGAACGCTTTGCCAGCCCGACTCTCCGTAGTTATCTAAAACGAGCTGCTTGATGGCCATATTAATTAAACCGTACATAGGATTCTCCAGATCCATGAATTATATCGTGAAGCGAATTTTTGAACAATCTTTCTGGCCTTGTTCAAGTCTTGTTTTTCTGCCCTCAGGATCATCGAAACAGCTGGCTAACGCCAAGTTATCACAAGAGGTGTCAGGTCGGGTCGTTTTCGCAGAAGCGGATTTAAAAGTTGAGGGTTTTGCACTTTATAGGGAAGAGGTCACTTTTGTAAAAATAACAGGATGTTTTTGACAAGACTTCTCAAAGAGTCAGTGGCCCCTTTAAGATGCGTTCCATGATTCATTTTTTGTTCTTATTCATCCTGACTGCCGTTCCGCTTTGGGCGAAGTCTCCAGAATGTTTAAAGACTCTCATTATTGGTGATTCTCAATTGGGCTGGAACATGGATCCGCTTCAGCAAAACTCTTCCTTGAGCTTGTCTCAGTTGAAGAAAATTCCCCGCAAAAGTTTGGGTTTTTTGATGTTTGAGCATGTGCTGGAAAATTGTCCCAGCACGGATCATCAGCTTTTTGCTCAGGGGACATCTGGTGTGGCCGACTGGATGAATGAATTCCATGCGACAGTTCCTTTTTTGGGGGGAAGCCGAGTGATGCTGCAACCAGGATCGGCCTTCTTAGTGAGGAGGGCGGCCCTAGATATCCCTGAGAATCAACAACACAATTTTGAAATTCCCTCACTCACTCAGTTGATCAATCTTTACCGACCTCAAAAAGTCATCGTCGCCCTTTCGGCCAATGATTGGAATCGATCCGCTCCAGAGATCACGGAGCTTTATCGAAAATTTCTCAATGAGGTCAGGGGGCATGTCCTGAGTGATGCAGATTGTGTGGTCCAAGGGGTTGCAGGTCTTGATGGGAGAACCACCCGAAGCATGAGGCGGCCAGGTGAAGATATCTCGGTGACTAATCAGGCCGTCATGAAAATTCATCTTGCCGTTTCCCAGGCCGCGAAAGCTGAGCGTTGCACTTACGTTGACATGACTTCAATTCATCCCACCGCCGATGATGGGATCCATTACCAGGGTCAGTCGGCGCTAGAGGCTTTCAAGCTTATTCGTCCTTATTTGTAACCTTATTTTTGCTGGCTCCACCATTGCTGAATCTCTGATCGAGAAATCTCTTCTTTGCAAATTTTAGGACAAACCTGCACGAGATAGTAATCATACTCGAGCTCGGTTTTTTTCTGCATAATTCTAAAGCGCTCTCCATGGGCAAGGATGACTTCATCTTCTCCCTGATCAATGAGCAGTCCCTTAACTCGTGGTTGATCAAAATAAAGAGCAAACAACGCCTTTCTTTCATCTTTGTGCTTATCAGAGCTCAAAGCTTTGGCAAAATCTTCGGCCACTGAGAAAGTGGTGGAGGTCGAGATAAAGGCCTTGTCCGAATACTCTTCCCCAATTTCAAAAGGTTTATCCTGATGCCATTTGAGTGTCAGGCCTCTAAAAAGAATGATGTCTTTAGGGATCAACGGAGCTTTTGAAAGAATGTGATCGATATCCTTCACATTTTGCTTGGCCATGTCGGGTGAGGTGCCATCGTATTCATAAGGAGCAGGGTAGTAACGGAGATAGTTATTTATTTCTGTATAAAAGGATTCATACTTATCAATATAACTTTCGATACTCATCTGTTCATCCATGGTGGCACCAAAATAATTGGTCTGTTTGGTATAGCCTAAATCTCTATAAAGCTTTTTAAAGTCATAGACTTTAGCAAAAGAGCTGACGGTAGAAAGGGCGAGGAGAGTGCTGAGGATGAGTTTCATAATCAATTGGACCTTTGGTTTAACCCATCTTAGCCAATCTTTTTAGTTGAGGGCGTATCTTTGAAAAAATGAACTTAAGGGAACTGGGGCCGTTTACTTTTTAAACACCCCCCCCAACGGCGATTTGGTTGAAGATTAGGCCAACTTTTGGTCCCCTAGCCGTTTGAAGACTTCTAGAATGAACCAAAAGGGGGGCCTATGAGGGAGCTTACTTTATATCTATTGCTAGTTTTGATGGGAGTGGCATGGGCGCAAGACGAGACTCCTCCTCAAGAGGAGGAAGAAACTGCAACCAAGGATGTGGTCCCAGAGAGGGATCAACCGGACAAATGTATCTGTCCTGAACCGGAGGTTCAGCAGGAGAGTCAGCAGCTCTTCCCGCCCAATTCCGTTTTCTTGATTTCCCCTTTGCCTGAAACACCTGTTCAGGTTGCCCCTGAAAAAAAAACGATTCCAGGTTATATCGAGCATCTAGAAAGTGGGTATAGTGATAAGGATTATAGGCAAATCCCACCAAGCGATTGAAGCTCTTTTGAGTTAAGAATACGGAAGGATTTATTTTCTTCCTCAATATAGCCAAGTTCTTTAAATTCAGAAATACAACGAATCACTGTTTCGTGGGCCGAGCCAATATAGGAAGCAATTTCTTCACGGGACATGTGAGGCGAGAAAACATCCTGAGGAGCATGTCGAATCTGCATTTGTATAAAAAAAGAGGCCAGTCGCTCCCGAACATTCTTTCTAATCATATCTGCATGGCGATGATTCGATTCTTTTAATTCAAAACTCAGCATCTGCAAGAAATGAATGTTCAAATCTGGAAATTGCTCCATAAGAGTGTGCAGCTGAGCTCCTTCAATGAAGTAGCACTCGATCGGTTCGAGCGCCTTGGCACATTCAGCGTGATTTTTATTGGTAAAAAAACCTCCGGCACCAAGACACTCACCAGGGGTTGCGATTTTATGAATGATTTCTCGACCGTCTTCCTCTTGGGTGAAGAGTTTTACACTCCCACTTTTAAGGAAATGAATTCCAAAGCATGGGGTCTCTTGGTGATAAATCATTTCACTTCGTCGGTAATGATGAGCGACTGGGGTCAGTTGAGGATAAGACATAAGACTTGAATAAAGAGACAAAGTTGGTTTCATGGAAGTCTCCTGATAAGTTCTGGAGACTATAATGAGTTCCGATGAGTCAAAGAAGTCACAGAACGGCGAAGAACTCATCTTTTTAGAAGAATATCCTAAGTTTTTAGAAACTCGATCCTTCATCTTAAGGTGACCCTCATCATTGGCAAGCCTCAATGGGAGATTACACTCTTCCTAAGATCGAGGAGGTCATTATGGTGGTAAAGAAAAAAGAAAAAAAGGATCAGAGACCCTTAAGAAAGGGGCGTGTGATGGGTGGTGACGATTCCAAAAAGAGTAAGCGTATTCGACACCCTAATAAGTTTTCTTAAGGAGGTTCCATGACTTTTCCCAAGAAGGTGGCGATCTCTATCAATACGTCACTCACTCCTGACATGTTTGAAGCCGTGAGGTCCATGGAGTGGTTACAAGAAGCGGAGATTCATCTGGTTCATGTGTTTGAGCTCTACAATTACGGGGATGGCCTCACGTTCAATGTGACCTTTCCTTTTCATGATGACCGCTCTCTTTTGGCAGAAGCCGTGATCACAAAAATGAAAAGTCTGTCCCCGCGCTTTGTTCCTTACGCTCATAAGGGGCAGGTCTTTTATGATTGCCTATTTGATGATCGACCCAAGTTCAAAATTCTTACATACCTAAAAGAGAATCATTTTGATCTCGTGATTGGTGCTGTTCGCGAAAAAAAAGGTATTTTTGAAAGCTCCTTCACCAATGCTCTGACGTTGCATGCCCCTTGTTCCGTTTTAATTGTGAGGGCCAGCTTATGAAAAAAATCCACACCGCGGTGATAGGAATAAGTTTCGATGCTGATTGCCTTGAAAATCTAAACCTCCTTATTGAATGCTCTTTTTTAAAAGAGGTGAATCTGCATTTTGTTCATGTCTCTCGTCTGCAAACTCAACTTCTCGGAGATCAATTGATGGAAGGGGTTTACCCAGAATCAGAAACCCAATTAATTATTGAGCAGGCGGTGACTGCAAAGCTGGATGAAATAGCCCAAAAACATGCCCCCGCTCTTTTCAACGGAGTTTTGCATGTCCGATGTCTTTTCAGTCTTTCCCCTAAAAAAGCGTTTAAGGACTATGCAGACAAGGTCGGGGCCAATTTTTTAATTTTGCTCGCTCCCCAAGAAAAAAAAATAAATTTCGGTAGTTTTATAACCTATCAAACCCATCATTCCAAGGCCAACTTGTTGGTCCTAAGGAGGACTCATGACTCAAATTCTTAATGATTATGCAAAGGCCTTAATGAAAATCACTTCTCCCTTAAAGAGTGAAGCTGATCTCTCGCCGCTGATAGATCAGATCTCTCAATCAAAAATTGTCATGTTAGGTGAATCAACTCATGGGACGAATGAGTTTTATCGTTGGAGAAATTTCATTTCCCGAGAGCTTATAGCCAAGCATGGCTTTAACTTTGTCGCCGTTGAAGGAGACTGGCCTCCTTGTCAGGCCTTAAGTCAATTTGTGACTCATCAAACAGAGGAAGACTCTCTTGGTTCTCTGGCCCATTTTACACGTTGGCCAACCTGGATGTGGGCGAATACTGAAATTCAAGATTTTATTGAATGGATGCGGACTCACAATGCTGACATGAGAAAAGAAGTCACCTTTCATGGTCTTGATGTGTATTCGTTGTTTGAGTCGATTGATGAAGTGATTAAAAGTTTACGAAAAGTAAGTCCAGCAATCGCTCAAAAAGCGCAACATTTTTATTCCTGTCTGGCGGCCTATAGCCAGGATGAAATGTCCTATGCTCGCTCCCTTTTTAAAATCCCTGAAGGTTGCCAGCAAGAGGTGATTAATGCTCTTGATCTGATCATGAATTCAAAATTATTGGATCATGGAGTTCATAAGAATGAAATATTTGATGTCACTCAAAATGCTAAGATCATCCGAAATGCGGAGAAGTATTATCGTTCTATGCTTTTCTCGGATGAAAATTCCTGGAATGTACGTGACCAACATATGATGGAGACACTGGAAAATCTTTTTGAGCACCATGGCCCTCATGCCAAGGGAATCATATGGGCACACAATACTCATGTCGGGGATTATCGTGCAACAGATATGGCCAACCGGGGAGAGGTCAACTTGGGAGGACTGGCGAGAGAAATTTATGGTGAAGAAAATGTTTCACTGGTAGGATTTGGAACGAATTCTGGTACAGTTGTCGCCTCTGAAGCCTGGGATGGTCCGGTCCAAATTTTTAATATTCCTTTCGGCAAACCTGGCAGCCTAGAGGATGAGTATCATCAAGTCTCCCGTTCTCTGATTTCCAGTAATCTTTTTTCTTTGTTTGATCGCCATCACAAGGATCCTACACTCAGCTCATCTATCCCTCATCGGGCGATAGGAGTGGTTTATCATCCTGATGGAGATTATCGTCGTAACTATGTTCCCACCTCTTTAAATAACCGTTATGACGCTTTCGTCTTTATTGATGAAACCCATGCGCTCACCCCATTAGGGATGCCTTTTGATAATAAGAAATTTCCGGAGACTTATCCTTTTGGAACAAGGCTTTAATCAGGAGTTTAACTATGGAGTCTAAAGAGAATCCAGATGCCGTTTTGCAAGACAAGCGTTTTTATGAAATTGCTGGCGTCGAATTTGAAAGACCAATGGATAGGTCATTTATAGGAGTGGGGCCAAAAGATTATGATCCAGATAAACGCTTGTGGCGTGAGATCTGCTATGCTTTGACCTTTGATCCTCAGATCGATGCTTCCGATATCGAAGTGGATGTTAAAAATGGTGTTGTTACGCTCTCTGGGCTTGTCCAGAATCGAAAGATCAAAAAGATGGTGCAGAAATGTGTCGAAAACTTCAATCAAGTTAAAGACATTCACAATCTTTTAAAATTTCGCTCGGGATCTTTTTTTTGGAATGAGTTTGATGAAACGGATACATATTGAAAGAATGTCCCCCAGGCCTTTAGACCTGGGGGGCATGATCTATCAATTCTGTAATTCCCATGACTCGCGCACAACCAGCGCAACAATACATTTGTTCCCCACTTTCAAGTCCGTGTCCAATAATCCTCGTCCCGCAGCTGCCACAGTGGGGAGCAAGTTTTTGAATAGCGCATTCGAAGCTGTCAAAGGTGTGGTGCTGACCATGCATGATGACTTTGAAGACTTTTGCATAGCTGTTGCCGCAAGTATCACATCGTTCCATTTTTTCCTCCATTGTTTTAGACAGTCGGCTCCAAGTTTTAAATTTGCAACTTTCAGACCAAGAGCAAGGAGAGCTTTATGTGGGATTGGTGGAGAAGTCTGATTTCTGGAGAATGTCCCATTGAGTTGAATCCGCCCAAAGAGCTGTTGATCGAAAAAATTATCCAAGGCCGTCTGGGGAGACTCAGTTCTGATGGGGCCATTTGTCTTGAGACATTAGAGCAGGGGATGACTCTTCATCTGGATGCTGAGACTTTTATCAACCTGAAGCAGCAGTTGATGAAACTTATAACTCTTATGAAGCCCACTGTCTTTATTAGCGATAAAATGTTAGGCGATGAACTCAATCCGCTCTTTGGGCTGAGGGTGGTAACGACCTCGCCTATGATGGCGCTTCAATGTGAAGTGCTTTATGCCTCAAGACATAAAAAAAGTCTCCTGGGGGAACTCACCATTTATCATTGGTCCTTAGCCGGATTTCCTTGGAAAGAAATGGGTCTTCCTGGTCCTGTCGTGCATGTCCTTCATGAAGAGACAAATGAACTTCTTTTGATTGGTGATTCCACTTTTCAGGATGTGAAAAGTCTTTGTATGAATTTTTTGGACTTGCGTTTAGGCCCTCATCACTTGGCACTTTTTCAAGCAGCCGCAAGCTTTGATGAACAAGGCCAATTTTTGATGTTTGTGGGTCATAAAGGGAGTGGCAAATCGACTCTTGCCAGAGCTCCC
>CANFNX010000064.1 GCA_947448495.1 Bacteriovoracaceae bacterium
ATCGGCATTGCTCCAGTACACACCTTGGACAGCAGTTCTTGTATCTTCCATTTGAAAGGGGCCACGGTCCTGATTTTGCCCGTAACCTGCCGTATCGCCCATCCGGTAAGTGAATCGTGGCTGAACAACAAAAGTCCATTGCTTATTCAAGGCCCAGTTCATGCTCACTTGGTTAAACACACTGATGGGGTCCTGGCTTTGAGAGTAGTTTTTGTTTTTATCCCAATCAACTTGTCGATCACCGCCCTTGGTAATGGATGGGCCCATTGTTTCGGAAAAATATTTAACTTGAAGTTTTGTTTTTATGAGCTCCCAAGTTTTGCTTCCAAATTCAGAAGTGGAAGTGTTGCCTGGTAAAAAAGATAAGCTTTGTGAATACACATTAAGGCAAGCAAGGAGGAAAATCATAAAAACCAAAAACTTCATTTCTTTTCCTTTTCATTTAAAAGATTTTTCGAAAGCTCATCTCTCGAATGGAATTTATCAAAATTGTCACGAGTGAGAATTGTATGACAAGTAGTTTTTTATCTGGTGCATCATTGACACCAGCGAGTGGCCGAAGTGACACCAGTTAGTGATTTTTCGGAGTTAGAAATTTTAAGAAAGTTGATTCTATAATCAATTTTGCAAAAGGAAATGATCATGAGTCTAATGTGAATTTTGATTTTCTAGTTCAAATCGGTGAGGGGAGTTAAGAAAAGAACGTGTCATGAATGGAATGATTTTTTTCAAAAGTTTAATGAAGAGATAGACGGCCGGATATAATCCGACCATCTATTTCTTTAAAGTAACTACTATTCTAATATCCGGTACAACCACCTATTTTCACCGATCCTCCACCACAATCACATTTGAAAACGCCTTGGGGCTTACATGTTTTGCCGTCGGCTTCTAATTCACATGAGAAATGACACCCTAACTCAATACATCTACTCGCTGTCCAGCTTTGGGGAAGATGGTCAATCGGATTGCTGACAGGTGAGCTAACATGTTTTCCTGCAACTTGATTCGCAAAAGCAGTTGAAAATGTTAACAGGGTAAAGGCGATAACTATAGTTGTCTTCATACGTGCTACCTCCAGCAATTTTTGAAAACCAATCATAAGCTAGTTTAAAAAAATCCTTTCAATAATTTGTAAGCACTTAATTTTTAAACAGACCAAAGATATTGGTTTTTTGTCATAGCCATATTTTTGTGGCTATAAACTTTTTCTAATCTAAAGTGAACATTTGCCTGACGGTCATTGGGACATGGAAAAGTTCGCAAAAGGAGAGTGACCGTTGTTCAAAAATTCAATAAACCGAGAGGATGAAAAAAATATTTTTGATGAGTATTGTTTTTTATTTTGTAATTTTTTCGAGTTGGGCCAAGACGTCATCAACAAAGCTCAACTGGAGTTCTTCCACGAAGACCAGTTCGGTCATTGATGAGGAATATTCTCCTTTTGTAAAATTTCTTTCTTCAATAAATCAATAACCGAAAGTATTTTCAAATCTAGAGCAACCAATTAATTTTTTCCCGAACACTAATAGATGATGTATAATCCCGAATTGTAAAACTCGGAGATAGAATGCCAAAAAATTATAAAGACAATGAAATTTACCTTGAAAGAATCTACCAAGCTCCAGTGAAACTCGTCTGGGATGTTTGGATGGAGGCTGACCATGTTTCCAAGTGGTGGGGACCAAGAGGTTTTACCATCACCAACACATCCAAAGAAGTCAAACCAGGCGGTGAGTGGGTCTATATGATGCATGGGCCGGACAAAAAAGATTATCCCAACAAGACTAAGTTTATCGAAGTTCTTCCTTATAAAAAAATAGTTTACGATCATGGTGGATATGATGGACCTCCGATGTTTCGGGTGACAGTGAACTTCATTGAATTTGACGGGAAAACGAAAATTGAAATGTGGATGAGTGTCGCCAGCGCTGATATTGCAAACAATCTGAAAAAACATATTAAAAACGCCTTTGGGGATTCAAATTGGGATCGACTGGCCGAGTATCTGGAAGAGATTCAACATCAGAAAGATATCTTTGTTTATAATCGAACTTTTCATGCACCCATAAATTCAATGTGGGATGCTTGGACCATTCCTGAAAATCTCTGCCAGTGGATGAGTCCAACTGGAACGTCTATGACATTCATAAATGCCGAGATCAAAGTTGGTGGCACAAGTTTTTATCATATGACTAATGGCCAAGAGATGAGCATGTATGGAAAGGCCAAATATATTGAAATGGATAGGCCAGTGAAGCTTGTTTATATTCAGAACTTTGCTGATCAAGATGGAAATCTAGGAAAGCATCCCATGGCACCAACGTGGCCATCGTATATGAAAACGACGATAGAGTTTTTTGCTGAAAATGAGCTTGAAACAAGAATTTGTATTTCTTGGGAAATTTATGGTGATGCTAGTCCAGAAGAAAGGGCCATATTTCATCAGGCGAAAGCTGGAATGACTATGGGCTGGAGTGGATCTTTAGATAAACTAGAGGACTTTTTTTCGAAATAAAAGACCTTAAAAGACTGCACGATAAGAAACATTATCGTGCAGTGCGTTAATGCTTCCGGTTAGTTACAAACTGAATTCTCTTCCAGTATGCTTTTCTGAATTTGGAGGCCCTCATGATGAAACTTCTTTCTCTTATTGTTTTCACCTTTGTATCTTTCAGCGTTTTTTCTGCTGACTCTGCTCAACCTCACCACGCTATTTCGCTAGATTCTGATGGACTTGGCTGGAGCGGTCTCAGAAACCTCTTTAACTGGGATGATTCAAAAACAGCTGGCATCAAGGATCAGAATTCTTCTATTGGTAAACTCTATCTTAATTATAATTATATCCTTGAAAATCGTGTCATGGTTGGTCTTCAACTCGAATACGATAAGGAATCAATTGAAACGAAATATGCTTCTGGAAGAAAGAAAACTCAGGACGATCTGAATTCATCACTGGCCGTATCTGTTGGTTACAATTTTAATGAGGATCTGTTTAATTCTTGGTGGATCAAGGGATTCATTGGATCCGGTAAAATCAATTCTGAATCAACGGACTCATCAGCATCGCCAACCACGACTAAAACCGATATTAACGTGGGTTTTGTGACGATGGAAGCTGGCAAACGCATCAGTCTGTCGTCTTGGGGTCTTAAGAATTTTTCTTATTCACCATCATTGGCCATAACTTCGGCCAGCTATAGTAATGATGCTAAGTCTGTAGGTCTCAAGAGTTCAACTTCAGCTCGTTTAAATCTCATTAAATTTGATATCGTCTTTTAAGTGCTAAATTAGGGACTACTTATGTCAACTTTTTGGATTACCGGTGCTTCATCTGGTATCGGCAAAGCTCTTGCTCATGAACTGTCTCGTTTGGGTCATCAGCTCATTTTATCAGCTCGGAATATAGAAAAACTTAAAAATGTTCAAGCATCACTGACCTATCCAGATCGAGTAAAAATCCTCCCGTTTGATCTGGCCGATACAAATTCATCTAAAAAAGTTTGTGACATGGCGATTTCACTTTTTGGCCAAGTTGATGTGCTCATTTTAAATGCCGGTCTCTCGCAACGCTCACTCGTTCATGAAACAGATTTGGATGTTTATCGCCATTTGATGGACGTAAATTACTTCGGTAACGTCGCTTTAACTCAGGCGATTTTGCCAAAATTTGTCGAGAAAAATCACGGGCATTTTGTAGTGATAAGTTCCTTAGTTGGTAAATTCGGAACCCCATATCGTTCTGGCTATTCGGCCAGCAAACATGCTCTTCACGGATTTTATGATTCACTTCGAGCGGAACTCATGATGCAGAAAAAAAATATCGACGTCACAATCATTTGTCCTGGTTTTGTGAGTACGGATATTTCCTTTAATGCTCTAGGGGCCAACGGTGCCGCCACTCATGTGTATGATGAGGCCAATGCCAACGGCATTACCCCAAAAGAGTTTGCCCACAAGGCGATCAAAGTTATTGAGTCAAAGGCTTATGAAGATTACATTGGTGGCAGGGAAGTTTTGGGTGTGAAACTTAAGCGATTCTTTCCTAACTTGTTTGTTAAAAAAATCGCTCAGACCAAGGTCCGTTAACCTTCAAGATGAACTCTTCGGTTAAATTCATCGCGACTGATTTTGCCATCTTTGATTGAAAGCTGACAGATCGCCATGGCCTTCTCATACTGAGTTCGCTGATCTGCCGGTACAATCGTAAGGTCGATGTGTTTCTGATCAATATTACCAGTGTATTTTACGGCATTTCTTAGAAGATCAATTGCTTGGTCTAAATTCATCATCAGCTCCATCCAAGAGATAAATATTATAAAAAAGATTACAATAAATTATCTCTTGGATCAATTCCCAGAACCAAAACGTAAAAATTAGGCGGCCATTGGCGTGGTTGGCATTGCAAGGTCGATAAGACTACTGATGGTATCTTCATCAAGTCCATCATACTTAGCGGCTTTATAAATGATTTTCAGTTTCGCATTGAGTTTCCCAATATCCATGCGAGTTTTATGTTCTGTTTCACTTTCTAAAATGGCTTCTTTAATCATCTCTTGATATTGAGCAATCAAAGCATCATGGAATTTTTCAGAATTTGCAACGTTCAACTTTTCCTCCCGGTTCCGACTTATTTTTGTTTTTCGAAATTGTATGACCTCCATGGGGTAATATTACCTATTTTTATCAGTTACTTTAAAAGCAGGGACTTAGTCTTTTACCGTTTTTTCCAGACCATTTTCTAAGTCACTGATAGTTTATTCAATGACAAAAAATTCTGGCATGTTAACATCAATTAATGATCAAGCAGTTAGATGAATTCTTACAGGCCGGTGAGCATTTTCTCCCAGGCAACCACCAACAACTTCGTCTGAGTTTAATCGCGATCATACTGAATCGAAATCTCCTGATCGAAGACGTTCCAGGTATGGGAAAAACCACCTTGGTGAAGTTTTTTGCCAAGGCCACAGGGCTTGATTTTCGTCGCATCCAATTTACCAGTGACTTACTTCCTTCCGATGTTTTAGGTGTATCCATTTTTAATCGCGAAAGTGAAAAATTCATTTTTAAGCAAGGACCCATTTTTGGTGAATTGATTCTCGCTGATGAACTTAATCGTGGGACCCCTAAAACTCAAAGTGCCCTCTTGCAGGCCATGGAAGAAAAAATAATCACTGTGGATGGTGTGACTTATGATTTGCCCGAGCGCTTTTGCTTGATTGCCACGCAAAATCCACGGGGCCAATTCGGAACTTATCCATTGCCTGAATCTCAATTGGATCGCTTTCTCTTCAAAGTCTCCATGGGCCACCTTTCGAAAACCGAAGAGGTCGAGCTCCTCGCCTCAGGTCCTCGCCTGCACCTGCTCGAGAATTTAAACCAACTCATTTCCCGTCAAACACTAGGGGAGTGGGAGCAGGCCATTAAAAAAACAGAGGCTTCTCCCCTACTCTTAAATTACCTGACGGATCTGCTTACTGAAACTCGTCATAGTGATGGTCATTTTGGCTTAAGTCCTAGGGCCGGATTAGATCTGCTTGAAGCTGCTCGAGGATGGGCCTGGTTAAATAGTCGAAGCTATATTATCCCAGACGACGTTCAGGCGGTTTTTCCCTTTGTTGCCGGTCATCGCATGTTTTCCCATAGCAACCTTTCCGTTTCTCAAGAACATGCTAGAAGCATCGACATCTTGAAACGCGTCCCCTTTGTAAAAAAATGAAACAATGGATTAGGCACCAATTTCGAAAAAAGACTCGTGTTTATATTATGCCAACCAAAATGGGTGGTTATTTAATCGGCTTGATTTTTCTCATGTTCTTGCTTGCCATCGGTTATAGCAATAATCTCCTGCTGATTTTTACGATTTTTCTCTTCAGCTTTAATCTTATGTGGCTGATACAATCGCATTTTCATTTGCACGGTTTGAAGTTTGACCAGCTTCTCATCCCAGAGGCCCATGCTGGACAGTCTCCAGAAGTCAGAGTTTTCTGGAAACAAGTTCCGAAAGGTCCTTGGGACTGGTCCATCGTTATCGAAAGTGATCGTGGCAGATTTACTCTTCATCATCCTGAGCATTCTGAGTCTGAATCAGCTGGCCTGATGAAAGTTACCCAGCGTGGAATTCATCAGTGGAATTATCTCCGGGTTAAAACAACAAATCCTTTTGGCTTTTATCAGGTCTGGATTTTTTATCCCTTGAATCTCCACACGATCGTATATCCGGCCTTGTTGGCATCTGCTGAAATGACTTTAACTGGGCTAGAACTCACAGGTGAAAATTCTTCTGACAAAAAAGGCCTAGAGGATTTTCGCGGTCTTGCTCAAGGCCCGGAAGCAGAGGCAAGAAAAGTTAGTTGGAAACACTATGCCCGTTCTGGCGAGGTTCTAATCAAAGAAGGAGAAGATTTAAAATCTTCCACATTAGATATCGTTTACACTCCTCCCGAAAATCCAGAATTTAAAGAGCACTATCTTTCTATGCTAGCGACCCAAATGGTCGAATGCCATCAACGCGACATCCCCTTTTCCCTAAAGTCACCTCACTTCAGCTCACAGGCGGCAACGGGAACTCGTCACTTAATGACTTGCTTGAAGGAGCTCGCTTTATGTTAGGATTCATTCAGCGCAAAAGTGAAATTAAAGAAGCTTTAATTTTAGTCGTTTTTGTTTTGCTTCTATCAGAACCTCTGACGGGTGCAACCATTGGGGTTGTCATCCTTGGAAGTGGCCTCACAATACTTAATTTGCATCCAGGTAAAATCTTTCGCAACATCATCACACTTTTCTTGTTTGCGATTTACTGGTTTACCTATGGTAAAATTATTGATCCGGAAGTGGGATTAAACTTCTTAACATCAATTGTGATTCTTAAGCTTTTAGAAAAAGAAACCATCCGTGATCGGTATATGGTTTTTTTTGGGATCATCCTTTTAATTTCGGCCGGCTCACTTTTTAATAAAAGTCTGATTTATGTTTTTTATTTTGCTCTAAGCTTTTTTGTTTTAATCCAAGATCTTTATGAAAATTTAAATCTGCCTTCAAGTTTCAAAAATTTCTTATCAAGTTTACTCTGGGTACTTCCCTTTACAGTGGTTTTCTTTTTTCTTGCGCCTCGAATGATGAGTCCTTTTGAAATTATGCGTGGGGGAACCAAATCGGGTGAAATTGGATACACAACAGATGTGAATCTTAGCACGATCAAGGAAATTCGCTCTAATGATCGACCCGTTTTTCAGGCATCTTTTTCTGAACCTATCGGCAAAAGAGATCTCTATTGGCGAGGCAATGTCATTAGTTTTTCAGATGGATGGAACTGGACTCTCATGCCCTCAGAAAGAGCTTTTGGAGAGTTTTCTCCAAGAGACTTTAGCCAAAGAGGGTTGCTTAAGCAAAATATTCGAGTCTTCGGCCAACAAGATTTCTTTTTTGGATTAGATACTCCCGGTCTTTTTATAACCCCCAAAGGTTTTCATGAGGTTGATTCCACCTATAGTCTTGCTCAATCTCAATGGGCCCATCATTATCGGTATGAAGTTTATAGTTTAGAAAATGGAAAAAGCCTGGGAGATGGTGAAAAAAGAAACCTCAAATCAGGTCTCAAGCTAAGTGAGAGGAAATGGATTGCGGATCATTTTAAATCATCTCAGTTAAGTGACTTGGCCCGAGAGATTCAGAATTATTTCACCCAGAATGGTTTTTCTTATTCCTTGTCCCCGGGAACTGTTTCCAGTTTTTTAGATTTCATGCAGGTCAAAAAAATTGGATTTTGTTCTCATTATGCTTCTGCTGTGGCCTTAATTTTTCGTGAAAAAAAAATCCCGACCCGACTTGTTTCAGGATTTTTGGGCGGAACTTACAATCGTTTTGCTGACTTTTTCATGATCACTCAGAATGATGCACATGTTTGGATAGAAGCCTATCAAGACTCAAAATGGATAAGAGTTGATCCAACGGATTGGATCCTGCCTGAAAGAATTCGTATGGGGGGAGAAGCTTTTATGCAGCAGCAGACTGCCGTGAAGGGCTTTTCACCTTTGAGATTTATAAAATCTCGGTTCACTTGGTTTAATGAAATAGAGCAATGGGTTTTACAATGGGATTTCAAGTTCTATCAATGGATCGACCAGATGGACTATTATGGGCAGTTGGCCCTTTTAGCAAAATTCTCCTTTAAAAGGGAGTGGCTTTTCACCCTACTTCCTATTCTTTGCGCCTTATTTATGGGTGTTTATGCTCTCCTTTTCGGCGCTATGACTGTTCAAAAAAACCAGGTTGAGAAACTCTGGTTTCTGTTTTCGAAGAAAATGCAAAGCAGAGGTCTGATGATTTCCTATTTTTCGATTGAGCAAACACGAGAAAGACTTAAGGCACTTGATCCAATTGTTCAGGATGTTTTTCAAGATTTAGTGAGATTAAGTTTTAGTAACCCTCAAAAAAGTGAGTTGCTTAAATTGAAAAAGAGAATCAAAAATATTTAATTCATGACTTTAAAGTCTGCATCAATAATGTCTTTATTTTCAAATTCTTTTGATTTGACTGGGGCAGGTGGAATCGACTGCGACACTTTAACCATCTGATAGATTCGTCGAATATAATGAATAATGAAAAATACGACTATAAGTTTAAGAAGTTTCATGGAACTACTCTAGACCCGAGAAACTAAAAAAACAAGTCTACTCCCCTCCCTGAGGTGAAGTTTTTGTTGAATCCTCGTTTGACCCAGGATTATCCTTTTTCTCGGCATCTTCTTTGGCCTTGGCCTCGGCCGATAATCTTTCATGAAGTTTTTGCTCATTCAATTTTGTATACTCATCAGACTCTGCTTGTTTTTGAGCATCATGGTCTCTAAAGAAAACTGAATTAATGAAGCGTCTAAGCTCTTTTTTATTGGTTTCTGTGATTCCGTGAATCAGCCCTATGGATTCCGGTAATTTTCCAGTTGGTTTGGGATTCGGAAAAACGTTCACAATCATCTCGACTGGTTTTGTGAAAATGAGATTGGTCCCTGCAGGCAGCGGCATTTCGCTTTGTAAAATGAGATCTGTTTCGGATAACTTCAATAGCTTAATTGTTTTTACGATTTCTCCAATGGAGGCGCGATTTGTTTTATTAATAAAAAATTTTTTCTGCGGGGGTGTCTGAGGCTTAAGTTTTGCCTCATTCTGGGTCATTTTCTTCTGCAATAGATCAGATATTTTAATGAGCAAATCTGCGGACAAGTTTTCATTATGCGCCAGGGCACTTTTATATTGAAGGGCCGATTGCAATTCTTCTGAAGAAAGAGTGCAACCAAAAACGATGATATAGACGCCAGAATTTGCCTGCCCAGACATAAGAGACAGAGAAAGCTTCTTTAAAACTTCGAGATTGTTTTTCCCGTTTTCTCCCTCGTCTAACTGAAAGGCAATGACCTGCGGCTTTGCTCTTTCTAAATCCTGTTTCGCATCAGTAAGAGTTGAAACACAACGGATAGTATAAGGATATTTATCAGTCCTCTTATGATCTTGATAAATTCTAAACTCAGAATCAATAACAAGGATTTTCGCCTTTTTTTCAAGGGATGAAATCATGTTGTCATCGATCCATTTCTTTAAAAGTTTTTTGTGTTGAACAATTTTATGATCACGCTCTTTAAGCCTCTCTTGCTTGTCATTCTCATTCATATCCGGCGGAGGGATATAGTCATCCACAAAAACAAAGTCTAAATCTGCACTCATTTTGTATTGGTAAAACAGATTCTCACCAGTAGCTTCAGTGACAATGAGATATCTTGAAGGAACAACTTTCTTTTTCAGCCAGTAATGGTTGAAGACTAGCCGATCACCCTTATTCATGACCTGATCGGTTTCAATATGGATCCCCGTTTCTGTGACAAATCCAATCTTACAAATATAACTTGTTTCCATTTCATCAGAAAGCTCACTCGTGGCAAACCCATGCTCTCCGATTCCCTCTGGCGCACATATTTTCATCGTAGAGTATATGACATCAAAGATTTCAGCACTCTTGATAAAGGCGAGATTCGCCCCGGTGGCAATTCCCTCTTTTAGCACTTCGCTGGGTGAGAGAAGATCAACAAGTCCAACTGTTAAAAGTTGGTGATCCAAAGGAGTCCGAGACAGTAATCTTGATAAATGCAGATAATCTTGAGTTTGCTTAGAAAAATCAATAAATACGCATTGAGGTTTATTCGTGTAGATTTTTAAAAAAAGCGCCTGAATCTTGGACTCAGTTGATTCGTAAAATCTCTGAAAAACAATGGGTGTTTTAACATGTTTTTTGAATTCGCTTTGGAGGCTGCGAAAGTACGCTTCATCATCGCCAAGGTAGTAGAACAAAAGCTTGTCTGCCATATGTTTAAGTATAGCACGGAATTAAGCATCACAACTAAAATCAAAGAGATAGTGACTGAAGAAAGGTCACAAAACGCCTTGAAAGTGGGTCCTGATGGGCGGAAAACGTCTTAAGCATGAAATCACGATAAGAAGCTCCCTCTGAATGAGACCAGATGGCCTGTCCAAATTCTGTCACTGGAAGACCCTCACCTTTCAGTAAGCATAAAACCTGATAAAACCTCCCCTCATCAAGCACAAGTATCTCATCTTTGAGACTCAGAGGAAGGAGGGAAAGACTTTGCCTTAATTCAAGAATGTTTTTATGAGGAGAAATCACCAACCGATCATTAGCAGAAAGCTGAGGTAGCAGAGAGTGAATAATCTCCGTTATCTCCTTTCCTCCCATACCAGAAATAAAAATAAGATTTCTGCTGGATTTGAGTTTTATGTCCTGACCTTTTGTCTCATGGAGAAGAACATTATCGGGGATCGTAATATACGAATCTTCTAGTTTTGTTTTAAGTGATTTGATGACATGATGAGAGGGATCAACAAGATGAATCTGAGAAACATGGGAATGTTTCAAAAAAGATAGCCCAAGGGCACCGTGATCGCAGCCAATATCCCATATCGTGTCTTGATTTTCATGGAATCGAGCAAGGGATTGAAGTCTCTGACTGAGCAAAAAAGAACTCCCCTACTTTAAAAGAACTGATCGTAGTCCTGTCCATACTTGATGTCATACGATTCGGTGAAATACTTCCTGACAAAATATTGTCCAGATCTCACAGTCTCAATAAGTCCGTAGTTCTCTAAAGACCTTAAGGCATGGGAGAGTTCATCAAGTGTGATATGAAGGAAGTTAGACATTTCAGCATAAGAATTAAGTGGACCTATTCCGTGAGATTTATAGAGGTTTGGACGACACCACACTTGACGATAAAGAAACATCAAGACAGTGATTTCAGTGCGGCTCATTTTAAGACGGTGAAGGATTTCATCAAAAAATAAATCAGGAATTTCGGCCGTCGAGGCGACTGTCCCAGGACCAGCTTGAGATTTCTGAGTCTCAGATTTCTTTTTCTTTGAATTGAACTGAGAGAGAACCGAGCGGATATCTTCCATAGACACCTCCGTAATAATTATCAAACAAATTCTGCTTGATGACAATAGTTCTCATTGAGTGACGAGAATGACCATTTCAAGCAACAAGAAACAAAAAACTCAAGTATTTCTTGATTTTTTCCGATAGGCCACTGAGGTGTAAATGCAAAAATTAATTGCTCTCATTTCATTATCTTTGGCGGTTTTTGGCATCAATTACCAATCGGCAACTCAGGCACGTGGGCCTTCTTCCATTGAGAATCTTAAAATTTTAACAGGACATGAAATCGATCATAAACTCAATCATCTTTATATCTATCAAATGGTGGAATTTAAAGGAATAGGTCGGCCTTTTTCTTCCGAACGTTCACTCGCGAAGAAGAAACTAACCGAGTCAATAATCTCTGAACTCTTGGAACATGCCCCTTTTCATACCCTCAATCGCCATGTGAAGGTTTTTTCAAATCAATCAAAATTTAAGCATATGGCCGTCATGGGTCTGTTAAGACAGTTGAATCATCAACCTTCGTATGTTGATGTCTCACCTCGAGATATTATAAGAGAAATAAAAATTTCTGAGACCACCCAAGAATTTGCGGTCTTTGAACAAAACATTGAACATCTGGCACACTTGATTCATGTTGGAGCAAGTAAAAAGCTTAATGCAAGTTCAGATCATGTCTCAAAACACTGTCAAACAGGCGTTAAAGTGCAAGTATGCAAACTCTAGCTCTAACCCTCACCTTTTTGTTAGTAAGCTCATGTTCCATGATGACACCCGTATCTAATCCCAACCAACCAGAAACATTCTCTAAAGGAGAAGTGATTCTGACGACCCAACTGTTGACAAAAATATTTGATGAAGAAATGGCGCCTTTAAAATGTGTACCAGATATTGATGAAGCTTCCCTTCTTCTTAGAACAATTAATCCACGCATGGAAATGGTTCAAGATGACTATGAGGCGGACTTAGACGATCCTCAGGCCGTAAAAAAAATGGTTCAAAACTGTGACTTGGATTGCACCTGTCAATATGTTGAAGACTTACTAAAAGAGCACATAGTTTCAATCGAAAAAGATCTTAAAATTGTTCTGGCAAAGAAAAATAAGCAGAAAGATTTAAATGCTTGCCTTAATTTCGCAAAAGAGACTTTTTGTGAAAGTGATATTTTTAAGGCGCTGACAAGGGAGAAGATTGATTTTAACTACGAAGAAGATTCTCCTTAATTTCCACAGAACGTTTTTTCCCCGCTTCAATGCCAATTTTAACAAAATCAAAAAAATGTCTTTGCCTCCAATCTTCAAGAACGGCAATGGTTACGCCTCCCTTTGAGGTCACAGCATTCGTAAGCTCATCCAGATTGGCCTGATCATTTTTAACGGAGTCACCCACACCTTGGAGCACCATCCTTACCAGTAGCTCTCTTTCATGTTGAGCAAGAGAGGTGAAACTCTTCGCCAAAACTTTGGAAAATTCAAAAAAAAGTGCAGGGCCAGAGCCCGTCAAAAGAGTTAACTCTTCAAGTTCAGTCTCTGTTGTAATTTGTGCTAAGCCAGTCGTTGAAAAAATGGATTGAATCTTTTTGAGTTCATCCTGAGCGGAGTGGGAACTGATAAGCGTAACACCTTTTTTATGCTTTACTCCCATATTTGGCATGATTCGTATTAATTTTTTAATATTTAGAATTTTGCACTGATCGGCTTCAGGGAGTGCGGCCAACATACTCACGAAAACGGAGTGAGAAAATTTATCACCAATGAATGCCGATAATTGCTTTAATTGCTGAGGCTTGCAGCCAACCCAAACCCAATCAGGATTCAAGTCGGAATTCAACTCTGATAGGTATTGGCATCCAATCGATTGCGAAAGTTTTTTGGCACTTTCGCCTGAAGGAGAGAAAAGATAGAAGTGGGAAAGGTCCATTTCTCCTTTAAGACCAGTCAGTATCGCCTCAACCATTTTGCCTGCGCCCAGAACTAAAACTTTCATGAATGAATCTCCAGTGGTGCCCCATGTCTCATTGTGTTTACGGCCATGGAACGACACCAAACAAAAAGATCTAAAACGTTAGATGGAGTTAAAAGAATATTCCCATCAAATTCAGAAAGAAGAAGTCTCATATTCTCATCTAAAGCCGTTCCTTGGAATAGATTGTTAAGGATCTCTGGATGAGAAGATAGAGAATCATAATAGACATAACTATAACCAGAGTTTCCAAAATACTGAGCTAAATCATTTGGCGAAATCAGTGTGAGATCAACATTTGATTTGGCAAAGCCGGATTTCCAGGCGAGCTCAAGAAGGGACTTCCAATTACCATAAGATTCCGGAGTGAGGCATGCCACTGAAATTCCAGAGCCTAAAGAAAGCGCCCCAAGAAGATAAAAAACAGATTTCATTGTCGGATAGGCAGATAACACGACAAAGAGGCCAGACTCTTTAACCATGGATTTGTCATTATAACTGAGCTGGCCGGGTACCACAAAATTCATATGCTTAGAAGTGAGGTATTGGCCTAGATGCTCTTTTATCCATGTAACGAAATAAGCAACATCGGCCTTCTCTTTTTCATTCACATGCCCCATATAAACTTCGTATTGGTTTAAAAAAGCCTCTGAAAAAAGATTGAAACGAGACAAACGTCCAGCAATGCTGATGAGTGATGGTCGAGGCAGAAACATTTGATAATGAGACCCTTCTGCGAATTTAATCTCATTTTTTTTCAAATCATCATTTGCTTGAAGTGGTGCATGAAACTGAAGAAGATAATCTGTTCCACCGGCCTTGGGGCCCGTACCAGAGAGTTTAAAGCCCCCAAAAGGTTCAATCGCAACTCTTGCACCCGTGTTAGGGCGATTGATGTAGAGATTTCCCGCACGCAAAAACTTTAAAAGAAAATCAATATCATCTTGAGATTGTGAGTAAATCCCACCAGTCAAAGCGTAATCTGTAGAATTGAAAAGTTCAATCGCCTCCATTAATGATTCATATTCAATGACATGAATAACCGGTCCAAAGATTTCTCTTTGCGCCCAGGAATCTTTTTTTCTGGCTTGATGTGCAGGGATATCTAAAACAACTGGCCCCACACAATAGCCAGGAATTTTCTCATATGACCGATCGATGACTATTTTCCCATGATGCCTGATGACTTCATCCTTTGCCTCTTCAACAATCTTTTTAACTCTCAGTTGATCAAATTCAGAAATAAGTGGGTTAACTGTAGAGGAAGGATCAAGAGAGGATCCCACTTTTAGATCCTTGACTGCCTCTTTAAGCCTACTGACAAGGGAGTCTTTAACTTCTTTATGCACCAAAATGCGAGAGGCAGCCGAGCACTTTTGACCAGCATGACCAAACGCTGAGTATAAGATACCTGAAAGTGTTTCATCCATTTCACAGTTATTAGTGACTATGATGGCATTCTTTCCACCCATTTCAGTGATGACTTTTTTCTGTAAAATTTGCTGAGTCTCATAATGGGTGAATGTTTTTGCAGCTGCTTCTCTATAAATGAGCTGCCCCACTTGTTTTGAACCAGTAAAAACAATTCCCGCGACTCTTGGATGCTGAACTAAGGGAGCTGCAACATTCTCACCATCGCCATGTATAAGAAACAGGATATTTTCAGGTACACCCGCCTCGATTAAAAGCTTATACAATTCTTGGCCAATAAGTGGAGTTTGTTCTGCCGGCTTCAAAATAACGGCATTGCCGGCAGCCAAAGGCCCGACTGCCATTCCACATGGGATGGCCAATGGAAAATTCCACGGAGCTATCACCGCAAAGACACCTCTATTGATTATCTTTTGCCCACTTAATTGAATTTGGATTTCTTGGCGAGCATAAAAATTGATGAAGTCTATCGCCTCATCCACATCCGCCAAAGCTTCAGACATCGTTTTTCCTGCTTCATACATCATAAGCGCCGCCAATCGATTACGATGAATAAGCATAAGATCGGCGGCATTCAATAGAACACTCACTCGCATCAATGTTGAAGTTGATTTTCCCCACCAGCTACTTTTAAGTCCTATCTCCGCTGCTGCAATTGAACTTAGTGAGTCTTGCAATTTTGAATCCTGGACGAGTCCAATAATCAAGTCTGGCTCAGAGCTACAAAAAACTTTCCTTAGAGTTGAATGACTCCACTCATTTTGATGAAGTTTAAAGGAGGCACTTAACCTACCAATCTCTTCCTCAAGCTTTAGTCTCTCTTTATCTATAAAAAGACGTAAAGGTCTGACAGGGAAAAAGTCACTCTTAAATTGAGAAATAAAGGAATCAAAAACCAAAGTATTTAGGGCTTTCTTTTGAAGATGAATCTCAACAGGAGAAATGAGCCCAGATGCCTTTTGATGGGAGCGCATAATAGAGAGGACTCCAACCTGAGAAGAATTTTCCATAATTCTTCTCACCAGGTAGGCCATTCCAACCAGCAAATTCCCAATCGGCATATAATTTCTAGTCGGCCAGCCCATTCTCGCCAAACCTTGAGAAAGTGCCTCATAAGTCATGTGAAGACATTGATGTTCAATGACTGGAGAGTTTGGAAACTTTAAGTTTCTTAAGGACTCTACAAAAACATGGTCTTGTAAATTATGGGACGCAATTGCAAGTTGCAACCAATCTCCATGTTTTAGAGTCTCAAAGGAGAGTTGTCTAAAATGTAAATCTGACTCTTCCTTATTCAAAAACTGTGGTGCGATAAATTGATGTGCCTCTCCTTCAATTGTCTCAGCATCCCAGTAAGCCCCCTTCACAAGTCTTATTGGCATTCTTAAGTTTCTTTTCTTCGCCAGATCTAAAACATCCTGAAGATGGTTGGCGCCATCTCGAAGATAGGCCTGAACAACAATCCCTGTTTGATCATAGTCTTTTAACTCAATCGTCTCCAGAAGGACTTTTGAGTAAATTTTTAAAAC
>CANFNX010000065.1 GCA_947448495.1 Bacteriovoracaceae bacterium
CTTTATAGATGATGCAGATAAAATTAAATCATGGCTAGAAGAAAAGAATTCTCAAAGATCCTTAAAAGCAGCTTAATTATCTGTTGGCTTTGGGTACATCCACAGGCCAGGGCACAAAGCTATCGTATTGGACAAATCACTCAATTAGAGGGCCAAGTCTCTTTCTATGATTACTTTAAAAAACAAATCATACCCCTAAAGATCGGCGATGAAATTTTTACTACTGGATCTTATCTCGTCGTGGATCATTCCTTTATGACAGTTAAAGTTGTTGGAAGAAATTATGTACGTCTTAATCCAAAATCTAAAATGTCACTTGAGTATGATCCGGAAACAAAAACTCTTAAGATCCTTTTATTGGCCGGATCAGTAAAAGCTTTAAAATTTAAATCAAAAGATGCAGCCATAGATAAAATCTTTATTCAAAGTGGCGCCTCCACATTTGAAACCACCGAGGGGAAATTTTCTGTTCATCGAAACTTATTGGAAGATTCAAGTAGCGTGTACGTCGAAAAAGGCATCATCATTGCCGGGCAAACGATCAACCAATTAAAAACCGATATGGAAATTGTTCATCACGGAGAAACCCTGACTGTGAACGATAGACAAACAGATATAAATTCACCTAGAAAAATGAAAGATAAAGAAATTAAATTTCTTCATCCTTCATTCTATTTAAACTCGAAAAACAAAACAAATACCGACTTAGATGATTAGGCGTTTAGGGCCTTACCACACCAAGCAGAGAGAGCCGCTTCTTTAAGCGCCTCAGAATAAGTTGGATGGGCGTGGGAAATACGGCCAACATCCTCAGCAGACGCCCTAAATTCCATGGCCACCACAGCTTCACCGATCATATCTGCAGCTCGAGGTCCAATCATGTGGACACCAAGGATCTCATCCGACTGCTTATCTGCAATAACCTTTACAAAACCATCTTTTTCATTGGAAGCCTTTGCTCGACCTGAGGCCACAAAGGAAAATTTTCCAACTTTAAACTCAACACCTTTTGCTTTGAGTTCCTGTTCAGTGAAACCGACCCCAGAAACTTCAGGCCACGTGTACACAACACCAGGTATAAGGTTGTAATTAATATGCGGCTTTTGACCGGCGATGGTCTCGGCTACAAAAACTCCTTCCTCCTCAGCTTTGTGGGCGAGCATGGCCCCTTTCACCACATCCCCAATAGCATAAATATGCGGTTGGGCGGTTTGCAAATGATCATTCACGGCCACACGACCGCGCTCATCAAGAGTTAAACCAGCATTTTCAAGTTTTAAATTATCTGTATAAGGACGTCTTCCGACGGCCATCAGAACATAATCACCCTGAAGAGTGATCTCATTATTATCAACTTTGTTCTTCGCCTTCACGGTGACTTTATTGCCATTTCTTGTCACCTCAGTTACACCATGACCTAGATAGAAATCCATTCCTTCTTTTTTTAGAACTTTGTGGAGTTCTTTACCAAGCTCATGGTCCATCGCTGCAATCACAGAATCAGCAAACTCAACCACTGAAACTTTTGAGCCAAGTCGTTTAAAGACTGAGCCCATTTCAAGTCCGATAACTCCTCCGCCGATGACAATGAGTTCTCCAGGAACTTCCTGAAGCTTCAGGGCCTCAGTCGAAGTAATGATCCTTTCTTTATCAATTTTGACATTCGGAAGAGATGAAGGTTTAGAGCCGGTGGCAATAATAATATTCTTGCCCTGAATTTCCTGAATTCCTTTCTCTCCCTCAATAGTAATCGTGTTTTTGTCTTTAAATGAGCCATGACCTTGAAAAACAGTAATTTTGTTTTTCTTCATTAAAAAAGCAACTCCACCGGTTATCTCACTAACGACTTTCTGAACACGCTCAGACATCTTCTTGGCATTAAGCTTAACATTAGAAACTTCAATCCCATGAACATCATGAGAATGAACTGTTTCAAAGTAGCGTTCTGATGAATCGAGCCATGCCTTAGAAGGAATACAGCCTACATTTAAACACGTTCCACCAAGAGTCTTATAACGTTCGATAATGGCGACTTTAAAATTCAGCTGAGCAGCTCTAATAGCGGCAACATAGCCACCAGGTCCAGAACCAATCACTACAACATCAAATTGTTCCATTGAAATACCCTCTTAAAGGTCTAAGAGCATACGAGAAGGATCTTCCAGCTGCTCTTTAACTGATTTTAAAAATGACACAGATTCACGCCCATCAATAATACGGTGATCATAAGAGAGAGCAAGGTACATAATCGGTCGAATAACAACCTGGCCATTAATCGCCACAGGACGCTCAACAATATTATGCATACCTAGAATTGCTGACTGAGGTATATTGATAATAGGTGTAGAAAGCATAGAACCAAAGATACCACCATTGGTGATAGTGAATGTCCCATTTTGCATTTCATCAATTCCAAGTTTTCCATCACGAGCACGACCGGCAAGCTCGATAATTTTTGACTCAATTTGTGCGAGTCCCATAGATTCAGCATTGCGAATCACTGGCACCACGAGACCACGTGGAGTCGACACAGCGACACCAACGTCAGCGTAATTATGATAAACAAGATCCGTCCCATCAATCATAGCGTTCACAGCAGGAAACTGTTTGAGAGCGTTCGTACATGCTTTGGTGAAGAAGCTCATGAAGCCAAGACCAACCCCATGCTTTTCTTTAAAAGCATCTTTGTACTTCTTACGGATTTCCATAACGGCCGACATATCGACTTCATTAAAAGTCGTGAGCATGGCCGTCGTATTTTTCGCCGTTACAAGACGAGTGGCAATGGTCTTTCTTAGGCCACTCATTTTCTCACGTTTCATCTCACGAGAAAAAGAAGATGAAATTGTTTGCTGGGCAAGATTTTTGAGGGACATATCCTGAACAGGGGCAGAAGCAGCTGGTGCACTTGCAGATAAGGCATCTGCTTTAGTCACTCGCCCATCTCGTCCAGAACCTTGAATAGATGAAGGATCAACACCTTTTTCCGCCAGAATTTTAGAAGCGGCAGGAGAAGGAAAGTTTTTATCTCCAGCAGATTTAACTTCGGCTTGAGGGGCAACTGGAGCACTCACAGGGGCCTGGGCAACAGGGGCCGCAGCCGCAGCTCCGGCAGAAGCCGTCTCATCAACTTCAGCGACTTTTGTACCGATAGCAACAGTCTCGCCTTCTTTAATTAAAATCTTAAGTTTTCCTGCTTTAGGAGCAGCAATTTCAAGAGTTGCTTTATCGGATTCAATAGAACATATGGCCTCATCCATTTTAACAATATCGCCATCTTTTTTGAGCCAACTTGCGATTGTAACTTCTGAAATAGACTCTCCAACACTCGGAACTTTAACATCAACCATAACTTATCCTTTCTCTAATTAAATAGTTTCAATTTTTTCAGCAAATGCACCATTAACTATTTTTGCTTGTTCAGCTGCATGAACACTTGCATAACCAGTAGCTGGAGAAGCCGAAGACTTTCTCGCTAGCAATTTAAAGTCATCAAACTGAACATAGCGACGCAAGAAAGTAAAAGCACCCATATTTTTTGGTTCTTCTTGAACCCAAACTTTCTCAGCACCTTTATATTTCTCGAGAAGTTTCCAGCTTTGCTCTTCAGGCATTGGATAAAGTTGCTCAAGGCGGACAATGGCCACATCTTTTCTTTTGTCTTTTTGTTGCTTGGCCTTAAGGTCATAGTAAATCTTACCTGTACACATAAGCACTCGCTTCACATCCTTTGCATTAACTGATGAATCATCAATAATCTCTTGAAAACTTCCCTCAGTAAAATCCTTAAGCGAAGAAACACAATCGGGGTGTCTCAAAAGAGACTTAGGTGTAAAGATGATGAGTGGCTTTCTAAAGTCCCACTTCACCTGACGACGAAGAATATGAAAAATATTTGCAGGCGTGGTGAGATTGGCCACAACCATATTCCATTCAGCAGCAAGCTGTAAAAATCTCTCCGGACGAGCATTTGAATGCTCAGGACCCTGGCCTTCATACCCATGAGGGAGCATCATGACAACACCACTTTGACGTTGCCACTTTGATTCACCAGAGGAAATGAATTGATCAATGATGGTTTGAGCACCGTTGGCGAAATCTCCGAACTGAGCTTCCCAAATATTAAGCGAACTAGGAGAGCCAAGAGAGTAACCATACTCATATCCAAGCACAGCATATTCAGAAAGTAGGGAGTTATAAATTTTATACTTGCCTTGCTTTTCCGAAACATTATTCAAAAAAAGATGTCTGGTATTATTCATTTCATCCACAACACCGGCATGTCGGTGAGAGAAAGTTCCGCGGATGCAATCCTGACCAGACATTCTGACCGTGATACCTTCCTGCAAAAGAGAACCGTACGCCATTAACTCACCCATCGCCCAGTCAAACTGATCATCGCCCCAGCGTTTTTGTCTCTCTTCCAGAAGCTTTTCAATTTTTTGAATAGGCTTGAAGCTTGCAGGGAGAGAAGTCAGTGCCTTAAGAGTCTTCTCCATCACATCTTTTGAAACCGAAGTTTTTGGAGAATAATCAAAGTCTTTTGGAGTGGAACGACGGAATGACTTCCACTGCTCCTCTGGCTTTTGATAAAGATAAGGAAGAGGCTTTTGTTTGACCATATTGAAACGATCTTGGAGTAGATTCTTAAACTGCTCTTCCATTTGAACGGCCAACTGAGCTTCAATTTGCTTACCCTCGATGAGTTTGTCTTTATAGACTTCTCGAGGATTCGCATGCTGAGAAATCAATTTATAAAAAGAGGGCTGGGTAAAACGCGGTTCATCTGATTCATTGTGACCATGCTTACGATAGCAAACCATATCTACGAAGATGTCTTTATTAAATTTAGCACGAAACTCAGCTGCGAGTTCTACGGCATAGACAACTGCTTCTGCATCATCTCCATTAACATGAAGAACTGGAGTTTCTAAAACGCGGGCAACAGATGTACAGTAGACTGAAGAGCGAGCATCATCAAAATCAGTTGTAAAGCCAATCTGGTTATTGATGACGAAATGGATCGCGCCTCCAACATTATAACCACGCAATCCAGACATTTGGACTGTTTCATAAACAATTCCCTGCCCAGCGACAGCAGCATCTCCATGGATGATGATTGGTAAAATCTTGGCAGGGTTTTCATTATAAAGGGTATCCCCTTGGGCTCGACAAAATCCAAGCACCACGGCATCAACAGCTTCAAGGTGAGATGGATTTGGCATAAGTTTCAAATACACATTCTGACCGCCAGATGTTGTCACATGTGAAGAATAACCCATGTGGTATTTCACATCTCCATCACCCATCGTCAGATCAGGAGTAGCCTGGCCTTCGAACTCATTAAAAATATATTCATAGGTTTTACCCATGACATTGGCCAAAACGTTAAGACGACCTCTATGGGCCATTCCGATAACGACTTCCTCAACACCATATTGGGCAGATGTGCTGATAATAGCATCGAGAGCAGGAATTGTATTTTCTCCACCCTCGAGTGAGAAGCGTTTTTGGCCTACATATTTTGTGTGCAAGAAATTTTCAAAAGCAACTGCTTCATTCAATTTCGTAAGAATTCGCTTTTTCTTTTCAATTGAGAAATTCTTTTCTTTGGCACCACTCTCAATTCTCTTTTGAAACCATTCTTTAATTTCAACATCATTAATATGAGTGTATTCAACACCGATGTTTCCACAATAAATCGATTTAAGATGAGTGATAATATCTTTGAGTTTCGGCTGATTGAGACCGAGCGTTTCACCAATAGAAAAGGATTCTTCAAGATCTGAGCTAGTGAGTCCAAAATCTTCTAGCTCCAAATGAGGGAAGCGATTTTTTCTATCTCTAATGGGATTTGTAGTCGAAACCAAATGAGCGCGGTCTCTATAGGCTTCAATCAATCGAAAGACTTTAAATTCTTTGGCAAGATTTGAAGGTGTAACCGAAGAAGAAGTCTCAGCAACTGATTGCCCCTGAGATAATGCAAATTCAACACCTTTAAAGAACTGCTTCCAAGATAAATCCACAGAGTCAGGATTTTTTTTGTAATCAGAGTAAAGACCATCGATATAAGTGTTGTCTGAAGAAGAAACATAAGAAAAATCATGAGAAACAGTCATAGTTCATCTCTAAATTTTAAAGGTTTAACGATTGAAATAATTATAGGCGAAACCTTCAATCGTGGAAATGTTAATCCTTTGAAAAATCAGGAGTTAAAATAAAATTATAGTCTGCGTTAAATTTTCTTATTGCCATAGGAAACACGCCAAACTACTTTGATCAACTATGAAATCCATTATCACTTTCTTGATTCTAATTCTCTCGATTGTGCCCTCCTTCGCTCAAGAGACTAATGATAAAATCCGCCTCGTTGCTGCCGGTGGGCAAGAATCTCTTGGCAACCTTTACGGTCTGCAAGACATCATGATCTATGCTGTTATCGCAAAGCGTTGTAGAAGATATATGAATCAAGAAGATGAGTATCCATGCAAAGATGCTGTCGCCACCATGCTAGATGAACTTGATACCGATGTTCTTATTCCCAATGAAAAATCGAATATTGAGGCCCCAGGCTCATTTCTGTTTGTTGCCTTTAAACAGGACCTGATTTCATTATTGAATGATTTGAAGACTCAGGAATATCTTGATTTCCTTAATCAACACATTAATGACTATCTGCTTGGATCAAATAAGAGCTTTAACCTTTGGGAATCCTCTGTAACTTTTTATAAAAGTAAAAAATTAGCAGCAAAAAGTATTGCTGTTTTATTTCAGGATGTGACTCCTGCGAGATTGCACTTGGCCTATCTGGATAAAGCCGAAATCAAGATGGGAGCTCAGTTCGCTTCCAATAAATCTCTACTTGAAAGAACTATTTCAAATCTTAATACCTTGATGGATCTTCAAGATAAAAACTACGTAAAACTCTTTTATCCTGCCAAAACTCAGGATCCAATTAACAGGAATTTTTACCATTTTTATGTTCCCTACTACCTTTACCACCAACTTCTTGCTCGCGGTATAAGTCAAAAGATGAGTGCCATAGCACCCTTTATGATGACCATCACTTATGAATTTCTCACAACCTCGGAAGACTACAGATATGTTTTTAATGATCCTGAAAATATTGGATCTGATAATATCTGGAAGCTAAAAGACATCTTTGCAGGCTATCAAGGTTCTTTCTTTGACGTCAGACAAGGAGCTCTCGTAGACTTTGAACAAGTTGAACAAAAGTTCTCTGAATCAACATCAGAAGCTGTTCATTACCTGCTTCAAAACTAGAGGGTCTCTAAAAAGATTTTCACTTCATTAATCACATTCATAGGGATTTCATGTCCACCCTCAAAGACGCTCAAGCGCCCCTGAAAATTAAGAGAGTGAAGCCTTTCTTCAAGTGCTTTTGCCCCTGCTAAAGGCAGAATGGGATCTCTCGTACCATGTGATTGATAAAAGGGCAGACCTTTGGCACTTGCTGGGAATCGATCCATCGCAATCATATTACCTGAGAGGAGAATGAGACCACTTAAAGGTAAATTTGTTTTCATCGCCAGATGAGAACAGCACATTGCACCTTGCGAGAATCCACCAATAATTATTTTTGAATATTTTTTTGAAAGCTCAGTTAGAAAATGATCGAGCTGATGAATGGTATCGTCAAATTCGGCCGGGATTCGATTCGCCAAATCCCTAAACTCACCTGTTCGGATGGCACGGTCTAAGGCTTCCATATCAATAGAAAACCATGCCCTCCCCTCATAATAACTTGAACTCAGACTTAAAACGCCATTAGGAAAGAACCAACTGTAGCTTCCATTATCCAGCATATCCATAAGGGGGAACAAATCGCGCATATTGGCCCCATAACCGTGAAGGAAAACAACGGCCGTTTGAGCATTCTCTTTTTCTGCACAGATCGATTCAATCCCAGCAATATTTTTAATTAAGGGTTGCATATTTTCCTATTTTTATTCTTACCCAAGGAGGATCTATAGTGACTCTTGGATTTTTAATTAATTTTTTCAATTCAGTCATCACAATAGAGGTCACGGGGATGAGTCCATATCTAATTTCATCAACCTTGATAGCGATAGTTTTTCCCGAGTCCTCAAACTGAGCAAATCCCCAAATTTTCAAGTACGCTGGTAACACAAATTTAATTTTCACGTAAGAATAAAAATGCCCTTGAGATAAGTCGAGGTAAAAATCATTGGCGGGGAATTCCGTTTCAGCGGGAGCTTCAGGCAATTTCTCAGCAATCGTTTTTAAAAACTGTCCTGGTATTTGCATGTGTTTTATCACGACTTGCATTTGGTTTGTACAATCTTCCTTAATTTTGAGAATCAGACTTTCTTCCTTATTCTCACCAGCGCATTTTATGCTGAGATCTTCAAAAACGAACTCATCATTTTTCTCTGATACAAATTTTAATTTAACAGTTGTGAGTTCATGCTCTTTCTTGCCTATATCTAAATTAAACTTTTCTGTTCCAAGGGACTTGAAAGCATGAATGAAGTTATACGGATTCAACCATTCAAAATCTGCAAAGGGTGACATCACGAGGAATGATTTCTCTCTCCAGTAAACAGACACAGGATAGGTATCTCCTTGCAATGTTGGGGGGAGGCCCATACCGATATTTAATTTTTCAAATGTCCCACTGCCATTTGGAGTGAGATAATCTAAATCGAGATTTTTTACCTGTATTTTTTCAATCACAGAAAAAGCGGGAAGAATAAGTAAAAAACTTAAAAGCAGAGTCGACATAATCCATCCTTGGTTACGGATGAGCTATTTTCTTTTTTTTGCGGTGAAATCGGCAAGAATCTTTTTTATCATTAACACTTCTTGCTTCATATCTGGGTGTTTCGCATTAATGCGCACTAGCAACTGGTTAATTTGATGATCCATTAATTTCATATCACCAAGTAGCTCACTCAGGATTTCGGTCTTAAATTCTGCTACCTGAACTTTCACGTCTGCATCAAATTCAGCTTTTCGGGCCCTTTCACGTAATTGAACAATTTCTTCGCTCTCAAGATCATACTGACCTTCAACTAAAGGCTGTTGAACCTTGAGAGCGTTGGCCCCTTGATTAATCATGGCCCCTGAAGCTTGAGAAGATGTGGCCACTGGACGCTTAACAGGTTGAGCGGCCCTAGCATCTTCTATCTTTTTAACTTGTGCCATAGGACTTGCACTTGCCGGTCTGGCAACTGCTTGAGGGCCTTGTGCTGAAACCGGGCCAGGTCGAGATGGGCGAGCATTGGGAGCGCTCACTTGAACGTCAAATTCAAGATCCACATCCTGATGGACGGCTTCATTCTTCCTTTTTTTCGCCTCTTCTTCGTCTTCGAATTCGAGGTCTAGATCATCTAGTGCCATTCGTTCACGTTCCTTTCCTTAGTAGGCTTATCGGTTTTGGGAGCATAAACTTGAGTTTTTCTATTGAGTTCTGTCATCTTTCCCAATGCGAGCTCAAGTTTTGTGATCACTCGTCGATAAGTACTCAGATTTAATGAATTTGAAGGAAATAAACCATGTCGAACATGGACGAAGATGATAAGCCAACCGTAGTTTTAGACATTAATGCTCTAAAAAAGCAGAAGTTAAAACAAGAGGAAGAGCTTTCTAATTTGGCCTCAGAATTAGAATTTAATATTCCACCACAAGACGATTTGGTGGCCATGCCTTCTTCACAGGGAACTGAAAGTAAAGTGGCCTCATCGCCCACTCATCAATTTCCTGTCATCTTATTTGATTTTGCCTCTGATTTTTTTCAAAAATCACTTGCCCATTTCCCAACAGGTTTCAATTATAAAACGATAAAAACTCTGGCAGATCTCAACACATGCTTGAAGTCAAAAGTTTTTCAAATAGTCATTTTTAATTATGATTCAAACCCGAAAGCCGTCAACCAACTGTGTGCTCAAATAAAAGCAAAAATGCCGACGACAAAAACCCTGATCATGGCCAAGGCCATCTCTCCAGAAAAAGCCAAAGTTCATGCCCAAACCGCATCAGGGGCAGCTGGTTATTATCAGTTCCCTCTTGAGGCCAATAAAATAGAAAAAGAATTAATTAGAATCCAAAGCCAGGTAAAAAAAATATCCTAAAAAAAAAGGCCATCGCGGTCAGACGATGGCCCAAGAAAATCTGGGAGGAAATCACAGCTAATATGATTTCTGCGCCAATTTTTTATGAAAAGCTGATTCACGTCAACCAAGCAAATAACTTTTTTTCTATCATCCCAACTCATTCAGGAAGTTAGAAAAGTTATCTTGACTCCCTTTGTACGGTTTTCCATGATGGAAAGATGAATTATCAATCCCTGATACAATATTTTTTATTTACACTTCTCGTTGGCTGTGCCCCTTGTTGGGCGCAAGACTGGGGCCGAGATGTCGAGATTCAATCTCCTAGAGAAAATATCTACCAATACTCAGCTGAGGACTTTCAACTCAAGGTCAGCGAGGGACGGAAAGTTGCTTTATTTTACCCTGTCACAGTCAGTGATTTACTTATTCCCTACCGGCCCCTCAAGACATTTTTTGAAAGCGATCCCTCAGATCCCGTAAGAAAAATCCTCTTTGACCTCGCTCGAGTGGTTTCCCCTTTCAAGTCGATGGATGAAGTTTTCCAATGGCTAGGAGTTCACCCATACCCGACTTCTCCTCAAGATGAAACACCGAATCCTCTGCCACCGCTTAGCACTTATGAACAATCTCTTCCCATGGGTGCGACGCTGATTCAAACTGCAGATGGTGAAGGCTTAACGTTTGGATGTGCGGCTTGCCACTTTTCAGATTTATTCGGAGTTAAAGTTCTCGGACTCACAAATCGATTTCCGAGGGCGAACCTCTTTTTTCGAGAGGGACAATTGGTTGCTCCGTACATTAATTCCTTTCTATTTAAAGACTTACTTAAAACAACAGAAGGTGAGCGTCTGATGATGCTCAAAGCAAAGAACTCCACACAATGGGTTGGAACGAAAGCCCCCATGACATTAGGTCTTGATACTAGTTTGGCGCAAGTCGCGCTCTCACTTGCAAAAAGAGAGATTGATCCCTACGCGACTAGAACCATGAGATCTGCCCTTTACCCTCGAGCGAACAAGCTTTCAACGATGGTCGCTGACAGCAAACCGGCGGTGTGGTGGAATGTAAAATACAAGAATCGATGGCTCTCTGATGGTTCTATCGTTTCGGGTAATCCTGTGCATACAAATTTTCTTTGGAATGAAATTGGCCGAGGAACTGATTTAAAAAAACTTGAGCAATGGATGAATGAAAGTGGTCCTCAAATTGAGGCCCTCACTGCCGCTGTCTTTGCCACTAAACCTCCGCGTTTTGAGAAATTTTTTGGGCCAAAGGCAATCGATATTGAACTCGCCAAAAGAGGACAAAAACATTTTATCGAGTCTTGCCAAAAGTGCCACGGAACCTATCAAAAAGCGTGGGACCTTCCAGAAGCTGAGCAGCTTACCAAAATTGAACTTGTTCAAAATACTAAAGTGTCCTATCACAAAAAAACCCCGGTCATTGATGTCGGCACTGATCCTGGAAGATATTTAGGTATGAGAGAGTTCGCAGATGATCTCAATCGCTTGCAAATTTCACAAAACTTAAAAACAGTCGTTGAACCTCAAAAAGGTTACGTCCCACCTCCTCTAGAAGGAATTTGGGCACGCTGGCCATATATGCACAATAACTCGATACCAAACTTGTGCGCACTTTTAACCCCAGGAGCAGACCGCCCAAAAAGCTACTATGCAGGCGAGGCCATTGATAAGAAGCGAGATTTTGATCAGGAGTGCGTCGGCTATCCCCTGGGAGAAAAAACACCCGATGAATGGAAAAAGAATAACGAATATTTCTATGACTCACAAAAAGAAGGACTCTCCAATTTAGGGCATGATCAAAAGATCTTTATCAAAGATGGCAAAGAGATTTTTAATGCTGAGGAGAAACGAGAATTAATTGAATTTCTTAAGACGCTTTAAAAGGCCCGGTAATACTCATTTAAGAAGTTGAACACTTGGGCGTTGTATTTTTGTGCCAACTCAAAATGTCTTGGCTCAAGAACACTTAAAAATTTCTTTAAGGAAGCCGGCACAAAAGCCAATGAGAACATTTCTGATTGATTATTGTTAGTCGTTTTCATGACAAACACTAAATTATAATCACCAATGATGGCATAATTTAAATCCTTAGGCAGATACAAACTTAGAGAATACAAAGCCGCCGTTAATCTCACATCATTATCAAATCGAAGCCAATCATCACCTGAAACTTGAACTCCATCGGCGGGAACAGGTGGACGAATCATTTCTTTCGCCTTCTGTAAGGCAAGATTTCCATCAAAAAAAATAAAAATGGAAGTTCCAACTTGGACGGCACTCTTCGTTGGAGAAGTCATGGAATCACAAAAATACTTTTCAATATCATTTGTACAATGAATGTCTTTTTCAATTGTTGCTAACTTAGAGGGAGTCACTAAAACAGAATCATCGACCAAAGGAAATCTCGGAGGTAAGGGAATGACTTTTTGAGCCTTTGGACTGACAAACTTCTGAACTTTAGAGGCCGGAACTTCATCTATCATCTCTGGAGCATTCAAGAAAAGTTGCCAATACAGACTTCCACCAAAAAGAATGGCTGAAAGCAATTTCACATACAACATTCTTGTTTTATCAGATGTTTTCTTAGGTGGTGGTTTGAGAGCCGACTTCCTTTTCAAAACTGAATCTTGTTTCTTTTTTAACAGTGAATCAGTCGCAGAGGAAGATTTCAAATCCTTAAGGGAAATCACTTTAGTGGACTCTGACCCCTCAGAAGATTGTGATGAAGAAGACGAAGCGAGATTTTTTAAGGCACTATTAAAGCCTAGGCCATTAGCTTCTTCATCTGAAATAAGGATGAGAAGAACATTGAGACCAAGTCTAACAGGGAAAAAAGAAGTGAATTCCGTTTTCTTTCCAGGGACAAGTCTCTCTTCGTTGATATAGCTCCCATTTGTCGATCCTTGATCAATAACGAAATAAGAATCGTTCTCAACGATGACAGAAAGATGCTTTCGACTAATCCCGCGCGTACTGATTACAATATCACAAGTCTCTTGTGATCCTATAAGAAGTCTAGGTTTATTTAAGGGGAAAATCACAGGATCCTGATTATCCACTACAATTTCGATGCGCATATGAAAATGTTAATTGAAAAGAAGGGGCAAATCAAAGAGTAATTTCACTGACAAATGATTTGAATCTTTTTCATGTCAGGAGTGGTTTTAAATTGGACGGAAGTTGTAGAACTCGAACAATTGCTCTGAGTCGTGTCAATGAGATCTGAAAAGTTCATGGCATCTTGAAGTGATTTACAAATTGGGGTGCCAAGAGATGAGAATCCAGTAAACACCAACCCACTGGGACAACTTAAATCTTTTAAAACGCAAGAATTAAGATCATCATTCCAGGTAAAAATAGGAGTGCCAACCCTATTACCATTCGAATCCATGCCTAGAAGGTTTAAGCAAAAATCCTTGCTCAAAGTATCATTTTCACCTTTTGAAACAGCATAACAAGAAAGAAATTTAGTCGAATTAGAAGGATTTTTTTGGATCACAACTGAAATAGTCTTAGTTATATTCGAACCGCCAAATCCTCTGTGAGTACGCTTTGTTTCATCACCACTTTGCAATTTGCCATAATTAATTTTAATCGAAGCCGTTCTGATAGGCTCAGTGCTGGTGGGATTAAAAGGGACAGTAAAATCCGGATAAGTTAATTGCATGGATTCAATAGTGACCGACTGATTCATATAGACTTTATTAATATCCCCTGCACTATTTTCAAAAAGCACAAGTAAATCAGGCGCAGTGACAATTTTTGAAAAACTCTTAGGAATCGTAGACAAATCAGAGTCGAGATTATTTATTTTAAATGTAGCAGTACAATGATCCTTGTTCTGCAAAATCGAAAAAATGGCATCATGGAGTTGATCAACTTTGGCCTTGGCCTCCATTCCCTTTATCGCCATTTTCTGATCATTGGATAATTTCGTGCCCACATAGGCCATCATGGCCACTGCAGAGGCCAGGATCATCCCTTGAATCAAAGAAAAACCATGTTGGTTACGAATTAAAAAACGCATCATTCATTTAATCATATCCATTAAAAAGCTAAAAAGAATGATTATTTAAATTAGATATGAAATCAAAGGCTTACAAAGGATTGCCTCATCAAGACTTGTCTGAAAATGATGGCACTGTAGGACCAGTTGATCAGAGTGTCGGTGAAACTTGTGTGCAACATTTTTGTGGCTAGATTTGGTCGATATTTCAGTGCCCTAGAGACTGCCAAGCGAAATAATTTGTCATTACACAGTTATCGATTAAAATTTCATGATGATGATCAATTTGAAATTCTTCTCTTTAAGAGGCCAGCAAGGCTTTTCCCTAGTCGAGGCCATTACTGGGGGCGCTATACTAGCGGGAGTAGCCCTCGCAGGGGTCACTCTTTTTCGAAATCAATCCAGAGATCAATCAAAAATTGAATATGATCAACTTCTTTCGCAATATCACAACTCGCTAGCCCAAGTTTTGGAAGTCCCTGCAAATTGTAATGCGACTCTAAGAAGCTTTGCCGATCAAAGTTCAATCGGACCGAGCACGATTAATAGCGTTTCCCTTTGCTCCAATAATTGCACCGAAGACTTTATTGCTAGCGATGTGACAGTGGGCAGCAACTTCATTTCTACCAATGATTATATTGATCAAAACTCAAGTGGTGGACTCTCCAAATCTCGGATGATTTGGAAGCTTCAGAGCATCACCCCTGTGAATACCCTGACAAAAACCGGATCTTTAAGAATAAGATTTTCCTATGCTCTTGATCCTAGGATAGGCACCAAAATCGTTAATAAAGATGTCTTGGTCGGAGTCAGATTTCAAAATAATCAATTTAAGAATTGTTTTAATTCTCAAGAGAGCTCTGTCAATAATCTTCATAATGACATATGCAAAAGTTTATTTTCTCAAAGTTCTCTAGGACAATTTGCGACCAACGGACAAATTACTTATTTCGACAATGCGACTCAAAAATGTCTTCCAAATAATCTGATTAAAGACTGCTCTGGTGGCAAACTCATCGTCAATGGATTTCGATCTGATGGTACCATCCATTGTGTAAGTCCAACTCGAGGGTTTGATCCAACACCTCTCGCAGACACGACGGCCTGTAGTCCCGGAACAAAAGCTCAACTGTCTTACGACTCCGCGACTAAAAAATTGAAGGTTGTATGTTTATAAAGCGACTGACCCAAAAAGGGATGACTCTTCCGGAAGTGATGATAGCTCTCAGTATTATGAGTGGTATTGGACTAGTGACAGCTAAACTCATGGGAGATCAAGCTACTCATCAAAATCAAATTAAAATGAGCGCAGAAGTTAATACTTTTGTTTCCACTCTTCAGAATTATTTATCTGACAGCACTCAGTGTAAAAATATGTTCAAGGATAAAATGCTGACTCCAGGGAGTGACTTCACTCTCGGTTCAGCTGGCACTCTGGACTCTTCATTACTGACATTTGGAAGTAAAACGATTCTAGCAGAAAAAGACTACGGGATGTTTAGCCTCGACGATCAATCGGTGAAACTTAAAGAATCAAACTATGGTAGCAATCAGACTATCACTCCTAATACAGACGGTTCAGTGAAGGCGGGAACTGGTGTTTATGATCTTAATATCACCTTTACTCCAAAAGTAAAAAGCTCCCTATTTACGTCAAATCCCACTATCAGCAAAAGTATTCCTATTGTTCTTTCTTTCACCACCACAGGTGGAAATAATCCTCGTACCATTACTGGCTGCGGTCCAGTGATCGCAGACTCCAACGTAACCGCAAAAAAATCTCTTTGTGATGCTCTCGGTGGATATGCCAAATGGTATGCTGGTCAATGTGTCCTTCAAGAGGTCAAGTGCACCTATCCCCAGGCCATGGTGACGGTGACAATGAAGAATCTTGGAAGTAAGATTTGTGCTCCTGTCGCCAATCAAGTGGATCTAAACACCATTTTCAACACTTCCTCAGTTCCATGCACTGGAACTGGTAATCCTTCAATTTCAATTGGCCAAAGCAGTGGTAAATTTACTCTTTCTTGTTCGAAGACTCCTACATCAACGAGCTGCTCAACTGCCTGTGACTGCCCTGGCACATACGATGTTTGCAGCCGTGGTGTTTGTGTTTCAAGATCTGCAAC
>CANFNX010000066.1 GCA_947448495.1 Bacteriovoracaceae bacterium
CGAGAGAGTCAGCAACAACATGATCCTTAGGAAGTTGAATCTTGCCGCCTCTATCGGCTGCAAGAAGTTGCTTGGCCAATGAGACATCTTCATCTGAACAAAGAGATTTCCCTACAGTAGCCCCTTTTGCCTTGAGGAATGGATACGCCATGGCCCCACCGATGAGCAAGGTGTCTACGAGCACCATCATTTTTTCAATGGTTTTGATTTTATCTGAAACTTTGGCACCACCGATAATGGCGACAAAAGGCTTCGCAGGTTTTTCCAAAAGAGAGGAAAGTGAATCAATTTCTTTTTTCATCAAAAGTCCGGCATAAGCACGGTTTTTGAAAAAAGCATTAATAGCATATGTCGAAGCATGCTTTCTATGAGCAGCTCCAAAAGCATCATTCACATAAATGTCTGCATACTGGGCCAGCTTCTCAGCGAGCTCCATGTCATTCTTTTCTTCCCCTGGCAGGAAGCGAATGTTCTCCAGGAGAACGAGTTTTGTTTCTGGAAGATGGAGAAGATTTTTGATCCCATTATCAACCGCTGATTCAGAAAGGATAACATCCATTCCAAGTTTAGCCGCCAAATATTCTGCAACAGGCTCAAGTGAGTATTTCGGATTCACTTCACCATCGGGACGACCAAGGTGGGAGATCATCACAATTTTTGAAGCACCCTTTTCAAGAAGAAGACGGATAGTTGGAATCGCTTGATCGATACGACTCGTGTCCGTGATCTTCTTCGGTTCTGTTTTGGAAAGAGGAACATTGAAATCAAAACGAGCAATCACTCGTTTCCCTTTGAGTTCGGCGTCCTGGATGGATTTTAATTGCATATTATCCTCTTAAAGTTTTTGACCGATGAAATTAGCAAGATCAATCACGCGATTTGAAAATCCCACTTCATTGTCATACCAACTCACGATTTTGGCCGTGTTACCAATGACATTTGTTAGTTTTGAATCAAAATACGACGATTCTGTTGCACCCATGAAATCGATAGAGACTAGTTCTTCATCAGTGAAACCAAGAATACCTTTCAAGTTTGTTTCAGAGGCTTTTTTCATCGCTTCATTGATTTCAGCTTTAGTCGCTTTCTTTTCAAGGTTGACAGTGAGATCCACCATTGAAACATCTGGAGTTGGAACGCGGACAGCATATCCATCAAGTTTGCCTAACATTTCTGGAATCACTTCGCCAAGAGCTTTGGCTGCACCCGTTGAAGTTGGGATCATACTCATCGCCGCTGAGCGAGCACGACGGAAATCAGTATGAGAGTTATCTAATAGGTTTTGGTCAGATGTGTAAGCATGCACAGTTGTCATGAGACCATTCACGATTCCGAAGTTTTCATGAAGAACTTTCACGACAGGTGCAAGACAGTTTGTTGTACAAGAAGCATTTGAAATAATGTGGTGTTTGCTTGAGTCATATTTATCAATGTTGATCCCCATCACGAATGTCCCATCAAGGTCTTTTCCTGGAGCACACATGATAACTTTTTTAACTGTGCCTCTCATATGTAAACCAAGTTTTTCTTTATCTTTGAAAACACCGGTGGCATCAATAACAACTTGAGTTCCATGAGCTGACCAGTTAATTTCTTCTGGGTTTTTTTGATCGTAGAATTTAATTTTGCGGCCAAGATAAGTGATCTCACGGTTAGCTTCATCGTATGAAAATTCACCTTTAAGTTTTCCATGGAGGGAATCGTGCTTGATCAAGTGGATATAAGGCTTTACATCCCCTGGATTATTGATGGCAACAACTTCGATATTCGTATCGAGGCCTTGAGCGATTTTAGAAAAATAGGCACGGAGAATAGTTCTTCCAATTCGGCCCACACCATTGATACCAACTTTTACATTTTTCATAAGACTCCTCATGTCACTAACTTGATTTAGGAAATTGATTAAAAATTGAAGATATTTTAAGCGTTTAGAAGATACTTCAGTTACTGGGTTTTGGGTAGCGGATTCCCTGATTTCCGTGTAACCTAAAATCCTTATTTTAAGTACTTGACGCTCGTGGTCCTTGGACCCCATAAGGAAATTCTGTATGAGTAAACTGTTTATCGCTGATCTCCAGGGAAAAGAAGAAATTGAATCTGTATTCCTGGTGAAAATCATGAACACCATGGAAGGCAAAGATGGCCGCAAGTACTTCAATATTATCCTCTCTGATTCTACTGGAGACCTTGAGTCACGACTTTGGAATTACTCGGAGGAAGTGGAAAAACAAATCAGCAAAAATTGCTTTGTGAAAGTGCGTGGGAAAGTGAATTTTTTCCAAGGAAGAAAGCAATTTATTATTTCTCAGATTCAAAAAGTCGATGCTGCTGAAGTCAATGAAGATGATTTTATGATGAAGGCGTCGAAGAACCCAGAAACAATGTACAAGGATCTTTTAGGCATCGTAGATAAGCTCTCTGATGTTTACATCCGTGATCTTTTGAGAAGTATTATTACCGATGGAGAAATTGCTCGCCGCCTTAAAACTTGGCAAGCGGGTAAATCAATTCACCATGCTTATAAATCGGGATTACTTGAGCATATTCTCTCCTGCTCTTATCTCGCTGTTAATCTCTCTCATCATTATAAAGTGAATGAGAATTATGTCGTTGCTGGTTGTATCCTGCACGATCTTTGTAAAATTTATGAGCTCACGGATGGGTTGAATGTTGAGTACACTGAAGAGGGAAAACTGGTGGGCCACCTAGTCAAGGGTCTTGAAATTGTGGATCGCTATTCTTACAAAATTAAAGGTTTTCCTCATCACATGCGGATGCATCTGAAGCACATCCTTCTCGCCCACCACGGAGAGTATGAATACGGATCACCAAAAATCCCTCAGACATCAGAAGCTTTCTTAGTCCATCTCATTGATCTCATGGATTCAAAAATGGGGACCATGGAGATGATTAAGAAAACAGATAATGCCACCGGACATTGGTCTGGCTTTGTTAAGCATCTTGATCGAATTGTTTATAAGGCCGAGCTTCCTTTTTATCCTGAATATATTTCTGAAGAGGAAGAAGAAGAAAAACGTGAGCATCGGGAGCGACCAACTGCTGCCCCAGTGAAAACAAAAAATGCTCCAGAACCTAAAACCAGCATGGCCAAGATGCTTGCCGGATTAAAAGTCGAGGAATAATTCATGAGAATTTTTATCACGGGTGGAACAACCGGAATTGGCAATTCCATCGGACAGATGTTTGTGAAGGGCGGAGGGAAAGTTGGTGTATGTGGATTTCAAAATCCTAGCGAGATCAAGGACCTTTCAACTGGGTTTACCTACTATCAAGCCGATGTCACAGATGAATCAGCTCTTAAAAATGCCATTGATCAATTTGCCCAAGATCAAGGCGGAGTCGATATTGTGATTGCTAATGCTGGCATGAACATGCCGAAGACGCTGATACCTGATACGCAGAAAGGTAAAGTTGTCACTCAAGTCAATGTGATGGGGGTTATTCATACTTTTAGCGCTGCCTTACCTCATTTTTTGAAGCAAAAGCATGGTCACTTTGTGGCCATCAGCTCTCTTTCTGGGCTCAATGGGCTTCCTGGCATGAGTTACTATGGCGCGAGTAAGGCGTTTGTTTCCACTTTTTGTGAGGGACTTGCAGTCGATCTTCATCACGAAAATATTAATGTCACTTGTGTGCATCCTGGATTTATTGCGACCACTTTTACCAGCAAAAATACTCACCCCATGCCCTTTCTTTTAACTCCAGAGCAGGCCGCAGAGGATATCTATAAGGCGATTATTAATCGCAAGACTCATCTGTACTTTCCAACGGTGCCGTCTTTGTTTATGGGGCTTTTGAGAAGATTACCGAGATTTGTTTATTATCCGATTATGAAGCGGGATTTGTTAAAGCTCAGACACTAGGTTTGATCTTCATAATTGTCGGGTAAAGTTTCTGGATAAGCTTTTTTAATGATGTCTTGAATATCTTTTCTGAATCTTTCTATAAAGGTTGGAGAATAATCACATGGTGCCGGTCCGGGAATAGATTCTGGTCGTTTGTATTGATAACCACCGGCCTGATTCATCACCTCTAAAATGCGATCTTCATAGACAGGATAAATCGTCGGATCGTTAAAGGCCTTCATCAAAGATTGCTCATAAGGCCTCCATGTCTTGAGGATATTTGAACAATTACCACCTGGATAAAGGCCAGCAGATTGGCTTCCAGGTTTTGGAGTTTCTACGGAACCAGGGGTTCCCAATTCAGTTCCTGAAGTTATGAGCGTGCTTCCAAGAATATATCCCATCCAAGGAATTTGAGGTTTATGGGTTTCCTTAGCCTTTGGGTCAGATTCGTAAGGGGGAGTATCATTAAAGTAAGCTGCATTGAGATTTCCCGTCATCTTTTCAAAACAATAAGATTTTGCTTCCTCTGGTGAATAAGTGTACTCATCTGCAAAACCAAAAGTGTGAAGCATTTCATGAGTAAGACCAACTAGTGATGCTCCGTAATTAATAGACATATGGGGGATGCCACCACCTGAACCTCCATGTGCTGTTGAGGTATAGGCCGCTGCTAAATTGGCCTTATGTTCAGCTTGCATCTTGTGAAGGTACTTATCATTGCATGTAATGAGACGTTTAATCTCGACACCGTCTTTGCAATCCATTTTCTCAGTCGGTAGAGTGACAACTTCGATGACAACCTTGTCGCCAAGATAGCTAAAGGGGCGCTGTTGCTTAAGTTGATCTACAAATTTATTAGCTTCAGTCAGTGCACCATCATCAGAAAAAATCACAATCTTATAGAGATCGTCTTTGGCCATCGCCAAACTCATGAGAAGATTAATCCCTAAGATGATGAGGACTCTCATAAACTCATCTCTCCTAAAACTTTTTTCTTTTTTAAATCATAGAGTTTGAGACTCGCACCTTGGTAATTTTCAGGAATGAGCGTATTAAAAAAGATTTCTTGGGAGGCACGTGTGCCTCCTTTGAGTTTTCCATCAGCTTCAAGATCGTCCCAGAATACATTTGTTTGGATGAAAAGTTTTCTGCTGAGAAGATGTTTTTGCTTTTGCGTGATTTCTAAAATCATATTTGCCTGAGAGTCATCTTTGAAAGGTACACAAATACTTTTCTTTTCGGGGTGAATTTGTGTGACCGTGATGGACTTGGTTGAAGGTACCCAAGAGAAGTAGCCATGATGAAACTTTGAGCAGGCCTCCACCGATTTTGGGGTGACCAGGAGCAAACTGAATAAGATGAAGAAAAGACGTATCATTGATAAAGCTTCTCGGATGATTATAGAGGGCACATTAAAGCTGTGTTTTCAATGCCTTAGGTTCACTATGGAGTTCATCACGCGTCCATATCCAGCACCAAAGACATTCAGAATCACGGCGAGATTCCAGATCGTCATGTGATCAGATGGGAGTAGCTTCAAGAATTGTCCCCCAATCATGATCGCCACAATTGAAAATGATAAAAAAACATCCAGTGAATTTCCAAAGTCCTGCCACATGGTCTTGCGCTCAAGAGTTGGGCGCTTAAATTTTCTCACGAAGAGTGAGAGCAGACAGGCATCCATCAGACGCTTTTTAGTGAAAATGTGAAAGATTAAATTGATCACGTTAATACTGAAGTCGATGAAACCTAGGGCCGTGAGCCAGTGTTGACCCCAAAGCAACCCAGACAAGATTTTGAAGGCGCAGAAAGGGAGTCCAATGGTGATGATTTCAATAAGTTCCATGGAATTATGTTAACATGGAGCCGCCTTACCTGGCACCTTTTTGATCAGTAGGATGAGGGGAAAATCTGGTATCTTTTAGAGGGAGATTTTTTAACGCGACTTGAGGTTTGAGTCGTCATTTTCAAGTCTTAGATTTTTTTAGTGGTCTCTATCACTTGCAAGAAGGAGGATTTTCAATTGGAGAATCCCATGTTTAATAATGACATTTTAGAACAATGGTTAGAGCAAAAATCCCAAGAGATTCTCAGTAAGATTCAGCGAGAGCAGATTTCTACGGAAGATATGATCATTCTTTTGTTAAAAGCCCAGGTGAACCACTTTCATCACGTTGATCTCGAGTTTAGGGGGGAATTTAAAAATATCGATAAGCGGTTTGAAGCTATCGATAAGAGATTTGAAGAAATAGATAAGCGGTTTGAAGCAATCGATAAGAGATTTGAACATTTAGAAAAACGCTTTGATCGCCAATCCACTATTTTGATGTGGGGCTTTTCTCTTTTTGTTACGACTCAACTTCTCACACTGATGAAGCTTTTCGCTTAATGGTTATTTGCGCTTGATGTGTAAAAGGGTCCCAGGTTCATCTTCTGAAAGATAAAAACTTCCATCTTTTAAAAAGAGGAAATGAACAGGCCGCGCGAGAGCTTTTTCGCCTTCTTTAAAGCCTGTGATAAAGGCCACATAAGATTTGATCTTTCCATTATCAAGACAGCCTTTCATGACCTGGTAGCCAGATTTTTTTGAGCGATTCCAGGAGCCATGTTCAGCGATAAGAAAACAATCATGAAATTCTTTGGGATAGGTTTCTTTAGGAAAGAAAGCAATCCCAATGGGAGCTGAGTGGGCCGGAATTTCAAGAAGAGGGGGAGTGATCTTGAGATCTTTTGGTTTAAGGGGGCCAAATTTAGGATCAGGAATATTTTTTCCATGGATATAAGGAAAACCAAAGTGGGGAGTTTTCTCTTTGATCACATTTAATTCATCTGGTGGAATATCATCCCCCATTTGATCTCTACCCATTTCATTAAAATAAAGTTCTTTTGTCTCAGGGTGCCAGGTGTAGCCTACGGTATTGCGAATACCGGTGGCGACTGTTTCAAAATTCTTTCCATCAAAGTCCATACGATGAAGGGCCATAAAAGGAAGTTTTTCATCACACACGTTACAAGGGGCTCCCACGGGAACATAAAGTTTTCCATCCGGACCTTTTTGAATGGTCTTCCAGCCATGCCACTTGTTGGAGGGAAATTCTTTGATCGTTTCAAGCGTTGGTTTCGTTGTCAGATTTTTTACTTTCGAAACGCGATGAACCTCAGCAACATAGAGATCACCCTTTTCCCACCAAACTCCCTGAGGCATATTCAAACCAGAAAAGAGGGATTTCACTTCGCCTTTAGGTGAAACGGTATAAACGACCCCTTGGTCCATCGTTCCCACATAAAGTGTCCCATCATCTGCCAAGGCCATTTGTCTAGCTCCTGGAACCTTGATTGATTTTTCAATCACAAATCCTTTGGGAAGATTTAGGTTTTGAGTCCAATCCTGGGCCAGTGTGGTTGAGACCAATGAAACAAGAAGAAGAAAAAATGTCATAAAATCCTTAAGCAAGTTTGGGAAAGCACTGTAGGGAATTGGCCAGAACTTGAGCTTTGAGGTGCTCAAGATCAACCGCTTTGAGTTCCGCAATTTTGGCCGCTACAAATGGCAAATAATAGGGAGCGTTTTCTTTACCCCGATGAGGAACAGGAGTAAGAAATGGAGAATCGGTTTCAAAAAGAATTCGCTCGACAGGAGTTATTTTGACGACGTCCTGAACATTCTCGGCTTTTTTAAACGTAATAATCCCATTGAAGCCAATATAAAAACCTTCTGAAAGAACAAACTCAGCAAGCTCGGTGCTGGAAGTAAAACTATGAACGACACCTTTGAACTTCAGCGAGCTCGAAAAATTTTTGAGAATCGCCTTAGTATCTGCTTCGGCTTCGCGAGTATGAATCACCACAGGAAGATTCTGGTCACAAGCAATTTGCAGTTGTCGCTCAAAAACAGATCGTTGAACTTCGGCGGGTGAATTGTTGTAGTGGTAATCAAGACCAATCTCTCCTACGGCTACCATTTTTTTCATGGAGGAGCGTGTGATGATCTTTTGAAATTCGACTTCAGTCGCTTCTTTGGAATCGTGAGGGTGAATGCCTTGAGTGAAATAGATCTCCTCATGGGCATTAGAGAGTTCCATCACAAGATCTATATTAAGGGGATCGACTCCAATCGTGACCACTTTAGTGATGCCGGCTTCTTTAATTTTCTGCCGGATCACTTCCAGTGGTTCTGCTTTGAGATAATCCAGATGGCAATGAGTTTCGATCATCTATTTCTGTGCCTTGAGAATGTCTTCAAAAATAGCAAAGAATTGAGCACTCGGAATTGTTCCTTCAATTTTTCTACCGTTGACGATAATCGTAGGAGTGGATTTAAGGCTAAACTGTGTGGCCGCATTGATGGTTTGAATCACGAGGTTTTTATTTTCCTCTTTACCGATACAGCCCTCTAACCCGTGCTTTTTGGCCAAGTCAGAGAGAACGCCGTCTTTGAGTTTTTCTTGATTGGCAAAAATATCATCGTGAACTTCAGCAAATTTCTTAGCATCACAAGCTGCGAGCATCGCTGCATCACATGCATTCTCATGAAAGCGCTGAGGAATATTGCTATTACACTTATGATCTAGAGGATAGAAGAAATATTGAATATTCAGTTTATCACCATATCGACGAATAAGTTCAGGCATCTGTTCGGCCACGACTTTACAGAATGGACACTCAAAGTCAGAGAAAACAGAGATTCGGATAGGAGCATCCGAAAATTTTTCTGTGCTCATATGAATTTTGAAAGGTGATTCTGTGGAAGGCTCTTGGAGGTCTGCAAGTTTATGATACTGCTCAACAATTCCTTGATTAAGGGCCCCTTTCATTTTTTCTTTGCCGGCAGTGTGCTGAGAAAGAAGAAATCCTCCAATCAGAACAATTCCCGCCCAAGTAGCTGTCACTTTTACATCAGGCTTCCAAGTGTTAAGTCCGCCTTTCCAAAGAAGATAGGCCGCTGAGGCTGAAAGAAGGTAGTAAACGGTACAAAAAGGACAAAGACTTCCTAAGGCTCCTAGGGAAAAAAGAAAAAGGAGCAAACAACCCACGACGTTATATTTTGAAAAAGCATTAACCGTTTTCTCAATCGCTTCAGAAGGCATCAATGCAGAAAATAAAAAAATCATTCCCATGATAAGACCGAAAAAAGCTGTTGGAATCCCACCGATATGAGCGAGCTTTGAATAAGTGGCTCCGTCACAGTTAAAGAAGTTTGAAAGATTACAGAGACTCCCAGCTCCACCTAATTTGGTTGGATAAAGAGTGTCGTAGAAGTGAATGGTGAGATAAATCGTGACCCCAATAATGGCAACAGCATTGAGAATGAACAAGAAGTTCATTCCAGTGATTCCATTCAGAGTTAATCCTTTTTTTTGTTCTTCCATAACATCTATCCTTTTATATAAAGATTCCAATTTCTTTTTGGTGTTTTATTCCGACGATAAGAATGAAAATCCTGATGGCAGCAAGTGCAGACAGGAGCAATTTCAATGAGGAGATTTGGAAAAAGATCTCGCAGCTTCTTTTTAGCTTCCAATTGCAAATCAAAATAAAGTTTCCCCTCAGATTCTTTGAAGTGAGAACTATCTTTAAAATGGTCTTTGAATTCAGCAGTGACTTCAAAGCAGCAGACATGAATACTTGGTCCAATGAAACAACGCTGAGGGTGAATCATCGCCACCTCAGGTCGCTTAAGAATACCGTCGGCCAGTCCACGCCATCCAGCATGTAAAAAGACGACTCCTGATTCGCCTTCAATCACAATAGGTAAACAGTCTGCTGTTTTGATGGCCAGAGGAATGGTTAGATCTTTCCATGAGGAGATCATGCCATCGGCCTCGGCCGGAAGAGTTTCAATAGAAACGATCTCGACACCATGAACTTGCGTCACATGATGAAAGTCGAACAGAGGTTTTTCACCCCAGGATTCAAAGCGTCCATTATTGAGATTTTCTCGATACATCATGGATGTATTGTAGCCTTAAAATCAAAGGCTATAAAGCTTGGATTACAGTTTGAAAAATTTCTGGTGCCGGTGCGCTAAAATGTAATTTTTCTTTAGTGATAGGATGAATAAAACCAAGTTCTCTCGCGTGAAGAAGTTGATAGGGATAATTCTCTAGTTTGTTCCTGATCTCTTCAGGCAGTTTTTTTAGGTGGCTTGATCCTGAACCGTAGACGGGATCGCAGAGCACAGGAGAATTTAGGAGCTGAGACATGTGAACTCTGATTTGATGAGTTCTTCCTGTTTCTAATTTGAGTTCGATATGGGTGCAATTTTCGTACTTTTCAATAATTTTAAAATGCGTAATCGATTTCTTGCCACCTTTCACATTAGCGGTCATTTTGAGGCGATTTGTGGGATGGCGACCAATTGTTGAGCTGAGAGTGCCAGAGTTCGCATTAGGGGAGCCAGCAATAAGTGCTTCATATTTTCGATCAATATCATGAGTGGAAAAAAGTTGAACGAGACCTTCGTGAGTGGCCTGATCTTTGGCCACGACCATTACTCCTGAGGTTCCCATATCGAGCCGATGAACAATCCCAGGGCGTTTCTCTGCTCCAATGCCTTTTAGATCTGGGCAGTGATAAAGAACGGCATTCACCAAGGTGCCCGTGTAGTGCCCTGGTGCTGGATGAACCACCATGCCAGCTGGCTTATTGATGATAAGAAGATGAGCGTCTTCAAAAAGAATTTCGAGAGGAATATTTTCAGCGATCAGGTCACTGGGAATCGGTGGGGGGACTTCAATTTCAATCTTTGTTCCGGCCGGCGGCATCTTGTTTAAGCTGAGGGAAACTTGCTCACTTGTGATTTCCTCATCCTCAAACAGTCGCTTGATAGTAGAGCGAGAAAATTGAGGGAGTTTGTGGACAAGATAGAGATCAAGCCGCTTGAATTCAGATTTCTCCTCTGAAGTTACCGTGATTTCAAAAACATCGCTTTCAGAGGAGGTTTCGGTCATTTATTTTTGATTCTTCAGCTTTTTAAAATAAACCAGGTAACTTGGGGCCACGATATCTGGATTAAGTTTTAAAACTTTTGCGTACTGGAATACATAACCACGAACATAGACTTCTGCTGGTAATTTGCTCGTATCTTCGTTCTCTAGGGCCGTTAAATGTGTTTTAGAAATACGAGTCATCTCTGCCATACGTTCCATGGAAACATTTTTATATTCACGGATCTTTTTAAGAAATGTTCCAGTGAATTCAGTACAGCTTGCGATCTCTTTTTCAAATTCAGCATTCTCATCAAACTCAAGACCAAATTTCTTTTGAGCAGTTAGTTTAGATACTTTTGCTTCAATCAAATTCGACCCAAAATCTTCATACTGAACAGTATCTTTTGATCTGGATTCAATTGATGCCACACCTTGGGCCGGGCTCGGCATGCTGTAATTCATATTGAAACCAGATTGGTTGAAACCTCTGAGGCGATCGTACTCACGACGCTTTTCAGGAAAACCAATCACAGAATAGGCTTCTTCGATTTGAGTTAAAACGGAGTCGCACTCATCTTTAGTCATGAGAGAGTAAAGAGCGACACTGTCGCCGGAGTAAGCGTTCCTTGCTCTGACATAGGCGTTTTCTATCTCTTGTGGAGTTGCATTAGAGGCAATTTCAAGTACGTCGTAATAATTTTTCTTTTCTGAGTCCATACTGGAGATCCTTAGTATTCAATCAGTCTATGAACAATCCGGTCAAAATTGTTTACCAATTTTGAGTTTGGATATTCGATAAGAAGTGGTTTGCGTTTGCGCACACTCTGCCAAACGGATTGGTCATAATCAAGGTAGCCTGGGAAGGTCATTTCAATGCCGAAATAGCGACGGCAGATACTTTGTATTGAGTAACCGATATCGATATCAGCTTGAGAGCGAACCTGGTTGATAATAAGGTTAGGTCTGAATTGGGCCATTTCAGCTTTCACTCTTAATCCAACTTCTGGGTTAATTTCAGAAATCTTTTTAATAAGATCAGCAGGTGAAGATTGGGCACCAGATGTAATCTTAGCGTTCATTGATTCCAAGATCATCGGCTCAATTTCAGCAACACCTTCCACCATTTTTAAGCGACGATAGAAAACAGACTTTATAAATCGATAGGTATTTTCAATCGAAGTTGGCTCTGGAAGAACCACCAGAATACCTTTATCAGCTGTAATGAAAAAATCAATTGTGTTAAACGCTGTACCCGCACCTAGATCGAACAAAATGTAATCAGCATCAAGCTCAGTCAATTTGCGAATGATTTGGTTTTTATGCATGTGCTTGAGATTGGCCATGCCAAGCTCATCTTGAGCACCACTAATAATTTTCAAATTTTGAATGGGAGTCGACACTAAAAGGTCTTCAAAGTTGGTGATCTTCTTTGAGACATAATCAGAGAGTGTCATTTGTGGAATAGGTAAACCTAGGCAAGTGTGAAGATTGGCCCCACCCAAGTCTAAATCTACGGCCACAACTTTGTTTCCCATGAGGGCCAGGCAAATGGCAACGTTGGCCGAAACCAAACTCTTACCAACTCCACCTTTACCACCACCCACGGCCCAAATTTTTTTGGTGTGTTGAAGCGGAGCTTCTGTATCCATTTCGTTGTTCATCATAATTTTTTTCTCGTAGTGAAATTATATGAACCCTTTTCAGGGTTTGGGAAGAAATTAGATGAATGATTTTCGCAAGATAGGATCTAGGGAACGTAAAATCTCCCAATAGGGTAGACTCTGCACTGGGAATCCATTAAAGTCAGTGGATCTCATTTCACTAAAGTTCGAGGAAAATTGTTTAATCCTCATTGCAATCAAGGAGTCGAAATGGCGACAGCTCATACCCAAAGTTACGATTCGTCCCTCGATAAGGTCCTGCATAAACGCTCTGATCTTCATCTGTTAAGAAAAATTTGGCATATCTCGACTGGATCGATCGGTCTTTATTTTTTCTCTCACGGCTCACTTGATCAGCAGAGCTGGGCCTTTATTGTGCTCGCCATTGCTTTGGCCGGATTTGTGATGGACATCACTCGGGCGAGATTTGCTGGAGTAAATCAAATTGTCATTAAGTTGATGGGGCCTTTGATGCGACGTTCTGAAAAAGAAGGTCTGAGTGGTCTTCCTTTTTATGCCTTGGGAGTTTCACTTTCTCTCTTTTTCTACAGTAAGGACATTGCTCTCCTATCGGTCATGTTTCTGGTCTTCTCCGATCCTCTTTCTTCTTTTTTTGGCGTCCTTTACGGGAAAGATAAAATTGTTCCTAACAAATCCCTGCAAGGAGCTGTTGCGGGATTCTTTACCTGTTACCTCATTACACTTTTCTACACCATGAACCATGTGACGATTAGTTACAACATTTTGATCTTTGCAATTGTTGGTGGTGTGATTGGATCACTTTCAGAATTGGTCTCGGCTTTTAACGTTGATGACAACCTAACGATTCCGGTTCTTTCAGGTCTTGGATTGACCGTTATGAATTACTTCATTCCTGTTTTTATCTAATATAAAAAAAGAGTAAGCCCATAGGCTTACTCTTTCACTACGAAGTTACAAATTTTTCCTGGAACATAAATTTCTTTCACTATAGTGCCTTGAAGGTACTTGGCGACTTTTTCATCGGCCTTCACAAGAGCAAAGAAATCTTCTTTAGAAATTCCGGCATCCACTTCAAACGTGCCACGGGTTTTTCCATTTACCTGAACTGCCATTGTGATAGTGTCGTCTTTGGCCAGATTGGCATCGAAAACGGGCCAAGCTTCATAGGTCAGAGTTTTTGTGTGACCCAGATGACTCCAAAGTTCTTCAGCTAAGTGAGGAGCGAAAGGGCATAAGATAAGAGCGAATTTTTCTGCCGTCTGTTTTGTGACTTTGCCTGTTTTATAGACGTGATTCACAAAAATCATCATTTGAGAGATCGCGGTATTAAAGCGCATATCCTCAATATCTTCGGTAACTTTTTTCATGAGCTTATGCAGCTCTTTCACGTTACTGGCATCTTCGGTTTCGGCGTAGTTCGCAGAATCCAAGAAAAAGCGGAAGGCACGATTTAAAAAGTTGTAAACACCCTTCACACCATTGGCGTTCCAAGGTTTTACTTTTTCTAGTGGGCCCATGAACATTTCATAAAGGCGAAGCGTATCAGCTCCACAGTCTTTCACAACTGAATCTGGATTCACCACGTTGCCACGAGACTTACTCATCTTCTCGCCGTCTTCACCAAGGATCATCCCTTGGTTGACGAGTTTATGGAAAGGCTCCTTGGTTGAAACAAGGCCCAGATCAAAAAGCACTTTGTGCCAGAAGCGAGAGTAGAGAAGGTGAAGAACGGCATGCTCGGCTCCACCGACATAGAGATCAACTGGCATCCAGTAATTTTCAATTTTTGAATTCCAAGGTTCTTGCTTATTTTCGGGATCACAGAAGCGTAAGTAGTACCAACAAGACCCTGCCCATTGAGGCATGGTATTAGTTTCGCGTTTGGCCTTCTTGCCCGTTTTTGGATCAATCACATTCAACCACTCATCAATGGTGGCGAGTGGTGATTCACCTGTTCCTGATGGCTCATATTTCTCGACTTGAGGAAGGGCCACAGGAAGCTCATCAGCATCTAAGCAGCGAACAGTGCCATCTTCAAATTTGAGAATAGGAAACGGCTCACCCCAGTAGCGCTGACGAGAGAAAAGCCAGTCACGAAGCTTGTAGTTCACTTTTTTTGAACCGAGTTTTTTCTCTTCCAGCCAAGAGATCATTTTAGAAATCCCGTCGGCTTTATTCAGTCCATTTAAAAAATCAGAATTCACATGCTCGCCATCTTCAGAGAAGGCGGCTTCCGAAACATTTCCACCTTTGACCACTTCAACAATCGGAAGATTGAATTTTTTAGCAAATTCCCAGTCGCGCTCATCGTGCGCAGGAACCGACATGATCGCTCCGGTGCCGTAGGTGTTCAGCACATAGTCTGCAATATAAACCGGAACCTTCGCTCCGTTGGCAGGGTTAATGGCATAGGCCCCCGTGAAGGCCCCTGTCTTATCTTTATTAAGCTCAGTTCTTTCAAGATCAGATTTAAGGGCCGTGACTTCGCGGTATTTAGCAATTTCATTTTTTTGAGCATCGGTGGTGATGAGATCAACGAGTTTATGCTCAGGAGCTAGCACCATATAAGTCGCACCAAAGAGAGTGTCTGGACGAGAGGTGAAAACTTCAATCTCTTCAGTTGAGCTATCCACTTTAAATTTAATGATCGCCCCTTCCGATTTTCCGATCCACACGCGTTGCATTTCTTTCACGGACTCTGGCCAATCAAGAAGATCTAAATCTTGAAGCAATCTTTCTGCGTACTCAGTAATTTTAAGCATCCACTGCTTCATCGGTTTTCTGATCACGGGGTGTCCACCCACTTCTGATTTTCCGTTGATCACTTCTTCGTTGGCGAGTACCGTTTTTAAATTCGGGCACCAGTTCACCATCATATGAGACTCATAAGCGAGTCCCTTATTGAAGAGTTGAACGAAGATCCATTGCGTCCATTTGTAGTAATCAATATTCGATGTCGCGACCTCGCGATCCCAGTCATAAGAAAAACCCAACATCTTCAACTGACGCTTAAAAGTTTTAATATTGTCTTGAGTGGTGATGTTCGGGTGAATCCCGGTTTTCATGGCGTGGTTCTCTGCTGGCAAACCAAACGAGTCCCATCCCATCGGATGAAGCACGTTGAAGCCTTTCATGCGCTTGTAGCGGGCCATGATATCGGTGGCGGTATAACCTTCAGGGTGACCCACGTGAAGTCCAGCTCCAGAAGGGTAAGGAAACATATCGAGCACGTAGTATTTTGGTTTGCTCGTATCGAGAGTTGTTTTAAATGTTTTGTGATCGTCCCAATATTTTTGCCATTTGGGTTCGAGTTCCGCGAAATTGTAGTCCATAAGTCACTCTTGAAAGATGTTAGTTGAGAGGTAATAGCTTAATCGAAAAGGGATTAGAAAAGAAGAGTTTGCTAAGCGTTAAGACGAGCGAAAAAATAAAAAAGGGACCTCAGCATCCGGCCTGGTCCCTTTTTAAACAGGGGGGTATCTTCTATTAAACCGAGTGACAAGTGAGGGGGTATGTCATCTCATGTCCTTTAGGAGAAG
>CANFNX010000067.1 GCA_947448495.1 Bacteriovoracaceae bacterium
ATGAGAAGTGTGGTTCCCGTCATGAAAACAGGCCATAACCAAGCTTGGTGAAATTCTAAATAATAAGTAAAAACTAGCGTGATAAGAAAACTTGCAACAACAGCAAAACGCCAAGTTGCACCTGGATAAGGATCAGAAGCATTCGTCACAACGAGGAGCAAGTCACAACCCGTTTTCGCCTCAAATTCTTTGAGACGATTTTCTACGATCCCAATATCTTCCTGTAACATAAATTTTCTCATTACCAATTCCCCGATGAGCCACCGCCAGAGAAGCCTCCGCCGCCGCCGCTCCAACCGCCACCACCACTGCCGCCACCGTAACCTCCACCTCCGCCATTGCCGAGATGAAAGAGCAAGTTGTGAAGACCAATGGCACCTATCGCAAGTCCTACGAGAAAAAGAACAACCATAAAAAGGATCGTGGCTCCACCCAGTGCACCAACAACGGCCGTAATAATCCCTGTTGTGAGTCCACGCAGTCCAGGTTTGTCTCGAAGAAAAATATGAATGAGGATCAAAATTCCAATAATAAAAGGAAGAAGATTCGCAACCGCTTGAGGTATTTGCAACTGTCCTCTAGGAGCTCGACGAATATAGCTTTTCCCCTGATCGAGCTTAATATTAAATTTTGTAGCAATATCTTGCATGACAAGACGAAGACCACCATGGAAGTCGCCTTGCTTGAAGGCCGGTTTTAGAATCTGGTTGATGTACTGATTGGATTCATAGTCAGTAATCTCACCTTCAATTCCTTGGCCAACTTCAATTCTCATCTGTCTTTCAGCTTTGGCGATAGTGATCAGGAGACCATTACCTTTTTCTTTCGTACCAAGCTGCCATTTTTCTGCCACACGTATTGAGAAATCTTCAATCGCATAACCTTGAAGATCAGTCACAGTCAAAATAGTGATTTGAGGGCCTTGGTGAGTGTAGATTTCGTAAGCCAGTTGATTGAGGTCTTCTTTATCAGATTCAGATAAAAAACCTGCTTCATCCATCACTGGAGAGCGTAAAACTGGGATCTGAATCTCAGACCCCAGAGCTGATAAAGATATAATGAATAATAAAAGTGTGAGTAAGCGCACTAGAACTTAACTTGTGGCGCCTGTTGAGCCGCTTCTTCAGCTGCAAACTGAGGCTTCTTCTCAAAGTGATGAATGATTGAATTGGTTAAGCTCGTAGGAAAGACTGTTACAAGATTATTGAACTCTTGAATGGTTTCAATGTATCGGCGGCGAGCAATCGTGATTCTATTTTCTGTTCCTTCAAGTTGCGCCTGAAGAGATTGAAAGTTTGTATTGGCCTTAAGATCTGGATATCTTTCTGAAACAACCATTAAGCGACCAAGGGCCTGAGAAAGCTCACCCTGGGCCTGCTGATATTTTTTCATCGTTTCGGGATTAAGGTCTTTGGCCTCAACATTAATTGATGTGGCCTTTGCACGGGCAGCGATCACTCCTTCGAGTGTTTCCTTCTCGTGACTAGCATATCCTTTTACCACTTCGACCAAATTTGGAATAAGGTCAGCACGTCTTTTGTATTGGTTTTGAACTTCCGCCCAACTTGCTTCAACAGCGTTATTGGCGGTTGGTATCGATTGAAGGCCACAGGATACGAGGAAAAATGAGAGAGCTAAAACAATTAATGAAGTTTTCATAAGATCTCCAGAAATAAAAAAACCCAAAGCAGAAACTGCTTTGGGTTTGATTTGTTTAATTAGAAAGATGCTAACAATTACTTAAGAGTCGCAACTTGTTTTGTTAAACGAGAAGTCTTACGAGAAGCTGTTTTTTTCTTCATCGCTGGAGACTTAGCAAGTTTAGCTAGTAGTGACTGAGCTTTAGAAAGAAGAGTTTTAGCAGTTGCTTTATCGCCTTTGGCGATGGCTTCTCTTAAAGATTTTACAGCTGTGCGAGCTTTTGCTGTTTTTGTTTTGTTCGTCATACGACGAGTTTTTTCTTGTTTTGCTCTTTTTTCAGATGATTTGTGATTAGCCACGCTCAATTCTCCTCATGGTCGTTCTTACAAAAATATTGCGATGTTATAAACCACAATAGGACTTCATGGCAAGCTTAGAGCTTGAAAATATGAAAAATTAGTATGCATACCTTTTGGCAAAAGCCGAGGGATGGGGTAGTTTTTTGGCATTTAATTTTCAATTATGAACAAGGAACATGGGTCATGAAAAACATTCAACTTATTGGAATTGTTGGCGCGGGACAGATGGGACGTGGGATTGCTCAAGTGGCGGCCCAGACTGGTTATGAGGTTGTCCTATATGATGCATTTAAAAACTCCTTAGACTTTGGGCACAATTTTATTAAGACGCAGCTCGACAAAGGAGCAGAGAAAGGTAAATGGACGGCCGAAACTGCAGCTGAGGCTTTTGGGCGAATTAAGGCCACTGCTGAAATGTCTGATCTAAAAAACTGTGATCTTGTGATTGAAGCAGCTACAGAAAAAAGAGAATTAAAATTCGATATTTTTAAAAAACTCGATGAAGTGGTGAAGGCCGACGCCATCCTCGCTTCAAATACGTCTTCTATTTCAATTACTGAAATTGCTGCTCAAACCAAGCGCGCGAATAAAGTGGCCGGTATGCACTTCATGAATCCGGTTCCCGTGATGAAGCTCGTGGAAGGAATCCGGGGCCTCGAAACTTCTGATGAGACTTTTAATATTGTGGCTGCCGTATCTGAAAAAATGGGCAAAACATTTGTCCGGGCTCAGGACTATCCTGGATTTGCGGTGAATAGAATTCTTATGCCTATGATTAATGAAGCGGTTTACGCCCTCTATGAAGGAGTAGCCTCGGCCAAGGATATTGATACTGCGATGAAATTAGGAACGAATCAACCCATGGGGCCCCTTGAGCTGGCAGATTTTATAGGTTTAGATACTTGCCTAGCGATCATGAATGTTCTCCACGATGGTCTGGCCGATACGAAATACCGCCCATGTCCACTCCTGCGTCAGTATGTTGCCGCAGGAAGATATGGTCGCAAAAACGGAAAAGGATTTCATTCTTATGATAAGTAATTTTGAAACATTAAGTTTTAATGTCAGTGATGACATCGGCACATTAGTTATTAATCGCCCTGATAAATTAAATGCTCTCAATATTCAGGTTTTGCGCGAACTAAAGGGCGCTTTGACTGAATTAAAAACAGCTCCTTTAAAAGGACTTATTGTCACTGGAGAAGGGGAGAAGGCTTTTATTGCAGGTGCGGATATTGCGGAAATGAAGCCTTTGGAGCCAGGGGAGGCGTTAGCCTTTTCTGAGCTAGGCCAACTTGTCACATTAGGCTTTGAGGCGCTTCCTTATCCAACGATCGCTTGCGTGAATGGATTTGCCTTAGGTGGTGGCTTTGAGATGGCGATGAGCTGTGATTTTATCTTTGCCTCGAAAAATGCCGTTTTTGGTCTTCCAGAAGTAAAGCTTGGCCTTATTCCAGGCTTTGGTGGAACACAACGCCTGATGAAGATACTGGGTGAAAGACGCGCCAAAGAAATCATGTTCTCTGGCCGTAATGTGATGAGTGATGAAGCGAAAACATTGGGGATCGCTTTAGAGGTTTATGCCGATAAAGCTCAACTTCTCGCTGAAGCTCAAAACTGGTTTAAGACAACGACGAAAAATTCTTCTGTGGCGATTGCTCGAGCTAAGGTTGTCATGGGACAAGGTCTTGTTGAAGAAAGAAAAGCATTCGCAGACATCTTTCAAACTGAAGATATGGTCGAAGGGACAGCTGCTTTCTTAGAAAAACGTAAAGCTCAATTCAAAGGAAAAATCCTATGATGTTAGATGAAAAATACAAAGAAATTCGCGACATGATTAAAAAGTTTTCGGATTCAGAGGTTGGGCCTCTGGCGATGAAAATTGATCATGAAGGCCATATCCCTCAGGAACTTATTGCCAAGCTTTCTGAGAATGGATTCATGGGCTCTTATGTTCCAGAAGAATACGGTGGAGCAGGACTCGATTACATGTCCTACTCAATTTTGGTGGAAGAAATTTCCCGTAACTGTGCTTCAACGGGTGTCCTCATTTCGGCCCATACTTCATTGGGAGTTTGGCCAATTTTGAATTTTGGAACTGAAGCGCAAAAGAAAAAATACCTGCCAAAAATGGCCTCTGGAGAATGGATTGGATGCTTTTGTTTATCCGAGCCGAATGCGGGATCTGATGCAGGATCTTTAACAACTTTTGCAGAAGATAAAGGTGACCATTGGGAAATTAATGGTGTGAAAAACTGGATTACAAACGGTAAGGAAGCTTCCGTTTGTATCGTTTTTGCCAAAACAAAAAAGACTCCAGACTATAAAGGAATTTCGGCTTTTATTGTCGAAACATCAACTCCAGGCTTCTCGATTATTAAAGTTGAAGACAAACTAGGCATTAAAGGCTCTTCAACTTGTCAGCTTGCCTTTGATAAGGTGAAAGTTCCAAAAGACGCCCTTTTGGGTGAATCCGAAAAAGGCTTTCGAGTGGCGATGGCCACACTTGATGGTGGGCGGATTGGTATTGCTTCTCAGGCCCTTGGAATTGCACAAGGAGCCTTTGATTATGCCATTCGTTACACTAAGCAGCGCGTTCAGTTTGGTGCTCCACTTTCTGACCTTCAAGGGATCCAGTTTATGCTGGCGGACATGAGTACGAAAATTGGAGCTTCAAGACTTTTGATTTATCATGCTGCCGCCCTCAAAGACGCGAAGCAGCCATACTCTAAAGAATCTGCTCAGGCCAAACTCTTTGCTTCCGAGTCGGCGATGTGGGTGACGACCAAGGCTATTCAGCTATGTGGTGGAAATGGTTACACCAAAGAGTATCCGGTTGAGCGTTATTTTAGGGATGCTAAGATCACTGAAATTTACGAAGGGACTTCAGAAGTTCAGCGGATGGTCATTGCCGCTAGTGAATTGAAGGCCATTCATTAAATTCCCCCTCGTCAACGCACACTCCCTTTGTTAGAGTGTCGAATAAATTTGTTTGATACGCGTACACGTGTAGTCAGTTATTTTTTTGAGGAGAAAATCATGGCGAAAAAGAAGCCTGCTGCTAAAATGTCAGCAAAGAAACCTGTGGCCAAAACTGCGGTGAAAAAACCAGTTAAAGCTGCTCCCAAAAAAGAAGTTAAAATGGCCAAGAAAGCTCCAGCGAAGAAGCCTGCTCCTGCTAAAAAAGTCGCACCCAAAAAAGTTGAAAAGAAAGCTGTGAAGCCTGCGACCAAATCTCTAAAAGAAACGGTTCTTAAAACGGCGGGCAAACTAATCTCCAAAGTCGCTCCGAAGGGGCTGACCAAAGAGCAGCTTAAAAAGCAAAAAGAAAAAGAGCTTAAAGAAAAGAAAGCACTTGAGGCTAAGGAAAAAGCTCTTGCGATAAAAGAAAAAGCCAAGGCTGAAGCTGAAAAGAAAAAAGCCAAGGAACAAGAGAAGAAAGATAAAGAAAATGCTAAGCTTCAGGCAAAAAAAGATAAAGAAGCTGAGAAGTTAAAAGCCAAACAAGAAAAAGAAGATTCAAAAAAATCGACTAAAAAAGCTAAAAAATCTGATGATGAAGAAGATGATGATGAAGACATCGATCTTGGTCCAGATGATGAACCTGCCTTCGGTGAAGAGCGTTCCGCTCGTAAAAGTGAAGACGATGATATCGATGAGTTTGAAGAAGATTATAAAAAATCTAAAGCGGCTAAAAAAACTGGCAAAAAAGCTTATGAGGAAGATGAAGTTCAGGTTGATATATTTGAATCTAAGCCTTCTAAGAAATATCAAAACGCGATCCTTGCAGATTTAGAAAATAAAATTGCAGATGAAATTGCGGAGCTACGTGAACATTTCAATTGGAAAGAAATTGCAGAGTCCATTGGAACTTTGGATTTCTTTATTGATGCCAAAAATGATGAGTGTATTGAGAAAGGCTGCGATAATATTCGTACCACTCAGAGCTACTGTCGTTTGCATTATATTCGTAACCAAAAAACTCTTCAAAAAAAGCGTGAGATTTTGAAAGAGGGTAAACTTCAAGAGTATATTGAAGAGCTTATTTCAAAATACCCGCCTAAGTATATTGAAGCTCTTCTTTCTGATCTTTCTGATGATAAAGAATTTTATCGTGTACTTAACGAACTTAACATCACCTCAGAGTTTGATTTTGAGGAAGAAGATTTTGAAAATGCAGCTGATGATGATGATTCTGATGATGATATTGGAATCGAGACCATTTCAGGTGCCATGAGATACGAAGACGAATAAAAAAAAGCCCCTCTTGTGAGGGGCTTTTTTTTTGCTTACTGATCTTGTTCTTCCTCTTCCTCATCTTCAAAATCATCCCCAAGAAGCTTGTTGGCCTCAAGAGTAAGATTGATATTTTCTCGGGAGAGTTTAAAAAAGTAGTTTTCTTTTTTGTAATTCACTTCCTGCCAATTTGGCTCAAACTGATCCCATTCGTCAGTAGCAAAGACCTCATCAAAGAAAAGTCCAACCACTTCGATGAAGTTTTCTTGAGTGGCCTTTACTTGCTTTTCACTTCCAATATGCTCAGGTTCACATGATAAAAAGCATGTGATCGGAGCTACGTATTCATCCTTCTCTGATAGCCAAGAGACAATAACAAGGAGTTCTTCTTTGAATATTTGACCGTAAACATCAAAATAGCGACCGTGCTGAGTGCACTCTTTTTTGTAGCTCTCATTTAATAGGCGGGAAAAACTTTCAATCCAGTCTTGTGGGATGCTTTTTCCATTCTTGGAACTTGCTTTTCGAGCAAACATGACAACCTGCCTTAATTTTTAAGATTTTGTGGTATTTTATCCATCCCTTCATTAAAATACTACCATTAGAAAGACAATCATTCTCTCAATCAAGGATACAAAAATGAGCGTTTATATATTAGGTGGAGCGCGTACCGCAATTGGTTCATTCATGGGCACTCTCTCTCAAGTTCCTGCTACTAAGTTAGGTGCAGCGGCGATTGAAGGGGCCCTTCAGAAGGCCAATATTGAAAAATCAAAAGTCGATGAAGTCTTCATGGGGAATGTGATCACCTCAGGAGTGGGCCAGGCCCCTGCTCGTCAGGCGACTCTCTTTGCTGGTTTATCTGAATCAGTTCCAGCAACAACTGTTGGGAAAGTTTGTGGATCAGGTCTCCAAGCGGTCATTCTCGGTGCTCGTTCTATCATGACTGGTGACAATCAAGTTGTCGTGGCCGGAGGAATGGAGAACATGTCTCTGGCTCCTCATATCCTTTTAAATTCTCGCAATGGATTTAAATTTGGTGCTGCTGAGATGAAAGATTCCATGCAGTGGGATGGGCTTTGGGATGTGTATTCAAATCGCGCCATGGGAAATTGTGCTGAAGAATGCACGAAAAAATTTAATATGACTCGTGAAGAGCAGGATGCTTTTGCGATTGAATCTTTTAAGCGTGCTCAAGCTTCGGCTAAAGATGGTGTCTTCAAAGATGAAATCGTCGCAGTTAAGGTTCCTGCCAAAGGTGGGACAGTTGATATTTTAGAAGATGAAGGACCTTTCAAAGCAAATTTTGAAAAGATGCCTTCTCTCAAACCTGCTTTTGAAAAAGACGGAACCATCACGGCTGCCAATGCTTCTACCATTAATGATGGTGCGGCAGCTGTCGTTCTGGCCGGCGAGGCTTTTGCTTCGCAAGCAGAATTTAAAATTTTAGGTTTTGCTTCGCATGCGCAAAATCCAACTTGGTTTACCACAGCTCCGGTTGAAGCGATTCACAAGTCCCTTAAAAAAGCTGGACTCTCTTTAGAGCAAATTGATTTGTTTGAAGTGAATGAAGCGTTTGCTGCAGTCACCATGGCCGCGATGAAAGAGTGTAAGATTCCTCAATCTAAGATTAATGTTTTTGGAGGAGCAGTGGCCCTTGGGCATCCGATTGGTGCTTCTGGTGCAAGAATTCTCGTCACACTCATGAATGCCATGAAAAAGAAGAACGCTAAATATGGTTGTACGGCCATTTGTATTGGTGGCGGTGAAGCCCTGAGCCTTATTGTTGAGAGATTAAAATAATGACAACAGCGGCTCAACCTAAATCAGGTTTGCGGGAATTAAAAACAGGAGAGATTCTCTTTCATGATGGAGATCCTGCTGAGTCGCTTTTTATTATTCAAAAAGGTCAGATCAGATTATTTAAGCCAAAGGGTAAGGGCTTCATTGAAATTGGAGTTCTGCGCGCTGGTGAAGTGATTGGAGAGATGGCTTTTTTTGATGATGATGGTTCTGGCAAGAAGCGATCATGTTCAGCTTCTGCCATTACGCCAGTTGAGATTGTTGAGATTTCCTTCCTTGCTTTTGGTAAAACCATGCAATCCCTGAATCCATGGTTTAAAACGATCATTAACACTCTGGCCACTCGTTTGCGTAAGGCAAATTCTCGCATAAAAGAATTAGAAGATAATCAAACGGCCAATTATGGTAAGTCTGTTGGCACTTATGAATTCATGAAACCGATCGAGGTCATGAGGATTCTAGGAACTCTCTTTTTAGTTTTTAAAAGTCATGGTGAATTAAGGGGACAAGCGATGGCGATTCATCGTCGCACGTTAACTCTTTATACTTCAGATATGTATCAAATTATGGAATCCAAGTTAGAGTCTATTCTTTCAGTGCTGGTGAATTTGGGGCTTCTCGAAATCGCGAACGATGAGGATAAATTACCAAATTTGTTACTTCTAAAAAACATGGAGCTCGTTAGGCAATTATTTATTTTCTATAATTCGGAACGACATCTTCCAGATGAAAAGAAAATGAGAATTTCTGATAAGTGTGAAATGATTATGGCCCAGATGTTAGATAAGCTTTCATCAAATCCAGTCATTGATATCCCAAATCTGCGCATTACTGAGGATTATACTCCCAAATTTACGAAGTACTACATTTTGAATCCCATCATTGATGAGTTTAAAGACAAAAACATCACAATCACTCCTGATCATTTAGATGACGGAAGGAGTGTAGGTATGTTTGGTGAAGTCTTAATGAAAGACGGTAAAGTTTTTATCGAAGCCGATATGGCCAAGGTTCAGAAGCAATATCCTATCATTCGATTTATGAATGCCGTAAGAAAATCTAACTCGGAAAAAGCCTAATTAGTTCGTCGCAGGGACGTAGTAAATTTCAACGTTGTCCCCAGATTTATAATAATTGCTTGAACCGTTGAGCTGAACCATATATCCCGTTCTCAGTGCCGCTGGTAATTCACTGAACCCATTGTTGGCGACTTTAATATTTCTTGTTTGTAGACCCACATAAGACCAACCATTGCTCGAACTTTGAGGAATGATTTGACCATTGATCTTGAGGATAATAGTGGATTCGTTTGGCTTTTTCCCCATTACCACAAATCCAAAATATTCTGGATTAGAAGTCGATGTGATCTGAATACAGTCCGGGTAGGTGATTTCATTACCAGATGTAAATTGAATTAAATTATGGGCGGTTGTTGGTTCGCCAGCCGTAGGGAGAATTCTGGTGTCGTAGGACGTACCAGAAGAGTTTGAAATATAAGTCCAACTTGATGCCGGCAGCAGTGTTGGAGCTGAGGTTGGAGAACTCTTATAGACTTTTATGTCGTTAGTGTTGAGTCCAGTTGGCGTATCATTGAAAGTAATAGGCCAGTATTTATAAGTGTGGGGGACGATGATTTGTTTGATCGCACTATTAACGCCGGTAAAGACACCACTGATAGAGCCCGAACATATGTCATAACTATCTGGAGAGGAGTCAGAACCTTGATCAACTGGATAAGGTGGTTGATTGTAGAGATCTTTTGACATTTGGATATAAGATTTTGCTGAAGGCAGCCAGCCTGATTTAGCACAACCTGGATGCGTGACCATGGAAAAGAGTCGAAACTGAGTCGAAGCAAAATAAGATTTCAAAGTCAGTAAACTCGCCTTGCGGGCATTATAAACCGCGAGGTTTTGAATTGTTTCGCCACTTCCACCCATCATTGCTGTTTCGATATCGGTGTCTCTTCCATTAGAAACAAGAACAACAAAGAGATAAGATTTTTGGCGAAATAGACCATCGGCCTGATGGGCCGTTAAAAAAGCCCTAACTCTTTCAAGTCCTGGCTCTTGTGATCCTGGAACGAGGTTTGCAAAGAAGGTGAATTCAGATGCAGAACTCACTTTTTTATTCGTGGCCGTGGCCGGAAGTGAATCAGGTGATTTAGCGAGAACTTGATAATCCTCATCCCCAGTGCTGGTCTTTAAAAGAGGTGTTCCAATCACACGGTAGTCAAATTGGTCAGAGATACTGCTAATGGTATTTTGAATCGCCGTTTTAATATCATTTGCCAGATAGTAACTACTGGTTGAGTTATCAACGACATAAAGGATATCCACTTCAGGTTTAACGAGCGTGTAGTTTGAACATGAAGCTTGCTGGAAAGCTGTTACGGCATTCGGCTGGCTCGCGTTGGTTTGAGGAGTCGTCCCGAATTGCTCACCTCCGCAACTGGCCAGTGCCAGAAGTAGAAAGAGTGAAAGAAAAGCTGACCAATAAATTTTCATAATCTCACCTTATGAGTTTCCAAATTACCCATCGGTTCAAGGGGCACAAAACTTTAGTGAAGTAGTTGAGCTGCTCGCTCAAAAGGCGGGGAAAATATTGCCTTTTTGTTGGCGAAGATCCTAGCTGAGGTAAGATAGAGTTAACAATCATTTCAATAGTTTGGGGAAGATATGGCCGAAAATTGGTATTACGTACAAAAAGGAAATCGTCAGGGCCCAGTGGAGATGGAAGTCATCACATCCATGTTGTCCAAGCAGGAGCTTAAGCTCGAAGACTTTGTGTGGAAGAAAGGTTTTGATAACTGGAAAAAAATTAAAGACGTTCCAGAGTTACAGACGACCTCGCCTTCGACCCTGCAAGTTCCACCAGCACCAGCGCCCATAGTTGCAATGACTCCGGTAAAACAAGAAAAAGAATTTAATTTGTTAAAAATGAATCCTGATGAAAGAATTATTTTCATCCGAGTGGGCAATGATAGAGGGGCACCATTGAACGAATATGGTCCTTTTACAGCAAAGCAACTAAAACAGCTCTTTAAAGAAAACCGTATTAATGGAAAGTCATTTTTGTTTGCAACAGGAATGAAGGAATGGAAAATTCTCGGTGACTTACCAGAGTATCATGAGTTTTTTGAAGAAATGCCACCTGTGATTCAAGAGTCTGATCGTCGTTCTGCAACTCGAAAGCCATTCATTGCACGTTTATTTATTCAAAATAATAAAAAGTTATATGAAGGTATTTGTCGTGATATCTCAATTGGTGGAATGCAAATTCTCGTTGATGATTTCAAGGGCGCTGCTGGAGATAAAATTACCATTAATGTTCACCCAGAAAATTCTGATTATCATTTTACCGCTTCAGGTGTTGTGGTCAGACTGCTTGAAGGAAATGGGGGATTCTCTTTCCGATTTCATGCACTAAGCGATGAAGCCAGGAAAGCGATCGAGAAATACGTTCAAGAAAACTGATGGCAAAATCTTTACCAGCCTCTATTCAATTTCAGGATTTTTCATTGGACTCATCAGATGGTGAGTCTCAACTTTTTTGTCGCCATTATGGATCCAACAAGGCGAACATTCATTTTTTATTAGTTCATGGTGCACTAGAGCATAGCGGCCGTCATTTAGATCTCATTTCTTATTTATTAAAAAATTTTGGCCAAGAAGTTGCTGTTACAGTTTGGGATCACGTTGGCCATGGCCGAAGTGGCGGGATTAGGGCGTATGTCCCACAATTTAAAGTGTATGTAGAGGATATGCATCGGGTAGGGGAGCATCTCCAACAATTCAATACATCACAAACGAAAACCTACATACTGGCCCATAGTTTGGGTGGACTTATTTCTCTAACGCGAATTTTAGATACAAATTATGGGTGGAAATTTCCGTTGCACGGAATGATTTTATCTAGTCCTTGTGTCCGTCCAAAATTAACACTCGGATCACCGTCAGAAGTCATCCTTGAAAAATTAGATCGAATGTCTGGCAAGTTGCACTTACCTTTAATTTATAAAGGAAAGGACCTGACTCATGATCCTGAGAGGGCCAATGATTTTGATAGTGATAATTTAATTCCTCAGTTTATCTCAGTTCGTATGGCCAGGGAGATCGTAGAAGCAAGCCATAATATCCGGGGACTTTCTTACTATTTAAATGTTCCTAACCTTTTTCTCGTCGCGGGGAAGGACAAGATAGTTGATTCTGAAAGTACGACTCTCTTTGCACACGGGGTCGACAAGAGACTCGGGCAAACCATTCAATATCCAGATCATTATCATGAGTTGTGGAATGAGGTTGACCGGTTTGAAATATTTGAAACAATGAAGAAGTGGATCACGAATATTGATAAGGAGAGGCCATGAAGTTCCTGTACATTCTACTTTTAGGAATAGTCGGGTGTGCGAGTTATAAAAGTTATAACCAAACTACGACTGGAAAAGTAGTGCTTCGTGGGGGTATTTTTGAAAAGGACTCATGGCCAGATTCACTCATTTTCAAACGAATGAGTTGGTACCATGGGATGACCCTCTATTATGATGCCTTATTTTATAAAGCGGATCCGGATTCTCCTTTTTCAAAGTGGTTCTCTCCGACGGAAAAAGAGTTTTTCACGAAATGTGAAAAGCTGTTAGTGACGGTCGCCTACAGTGCTGATCCTTCCAAAATATCTCACGTTACCTTCCGCGAACAGATGAAGTTAAATGGTTATGATGATGTGGTCTTGAATAACTTTTCTTCTTTTCTGAGAAGCCATCCTTCGGCTTCCGATTGGCGCATGCAAGGATACAAAGTTGTCGGGTATTGTAAACGGGCGCCAACACGTCTAGGCACTTCCCAGCTCGCGATTAACTTCCCAAGTTTCAAACACTTGGAGATAAATCTCTAAACAGAAAACGGATTTCGGCTTCATCCTTGGTAAGTAAATTTCTCAAACACCTCAAGATTAACAGGAATTAACCGATAGGATTCTGAGGCACTATGAGCGAAAGTAAAAAATTTCAACGATTCGGTAAATATCTAATCTTGGACCACCTTGTTGACGGGGGAATGGCCAAGATCTGTCGCGCTCGTTATCTCGGCGAACAGGCCAATAAAGTCGTCGCTATTAAAATGGTTCAGCCGCAATTCTCTAAAGATGAAGCTTTTGTACGCATGTTCCAGGATGAGTTAAATATTACCTTTGGTATGCTCCATCCTAATATTATGCAAGTTTATGATTATGGTGAAACCAGTGGTCAGCTTTATACTGCGATGGAGTATATCCATGGAGCTAATTTAAAGCAGTACATGGACCGCTTGAAAGAAAAGAAAGTGGTCTTTCCCGTAGAGATCTCTTGTTACATCATCTCGCAAGTCTGTATTGGTTTACATTATGCCCATACGTTCACAGATAAGCTCACAGGTAAGCCTTACAAAATTGTTCACCGAGATATCTCACCACATAACATCATGTTGACCTATGACGGTGCTGTAAAAGTGATTGATTTTGGTATTGCAAAAGCAAATACGAATTCAGAAGCGACACAAGCAGGAACTATCAAAGGTAAGCTGTCTTATCTTGCTCCGGAATATCTTGATGGAATGGAACTCGATGCACGCTATGATGAGTTTGCAGTAGGAATTACTCTATGGGAGCTTCTTTGCTCGCGCAAGCTTTTCCAGGGTAATGATCTTTCTGTTTTGAAGCAGGTTCAGGCCTGTAAGATTACGCCTCCCTCTGAAATTAACCCGAACGTTCCAAAAGAACTTGATGCCATTGTGATGAAGGCCCTTTCAAAGGACCGTACCCATCGCTATGAAAATCTTGATCAGATGAATCGTGCTCTCGTCCGTTTTCTTTATGCTCAATACCCAGAATTCAATGCCTCAGACTTGAACAATTTTGCGGAAGAACTTTTCAAGAAAGAAATCGAAAGTGATCGCGAAAAGTTTGTTGAATACGGAAAAATCGATGTTCAGGCCTATATTGAGCAGATGAAGAAGGATGATACTCGATCTGGTCGAGTTGTTAAGCAAGTAAAATCTACTGAGGGCAGAGAGAGAGTTAGAGAACTAGAACTTGCTGTCGATTCAAGTCAAGTCGGAATTGAAATAGAAACAAATCCCAATGATACAAGAAAACTGAATCGAACTGCCATTAGTCCGGCAAAAACTCTCGCTAAAAATATTAAGCCGGCCCCCGGTTCAACTCCTGCCCCTCATGGAGCTGGTCATAGCAAAAAACATGACAAGACTTCAAGTCGTGTCCTCTCGAAAAAACAAATTGAGCAAGCTGAAGAAGCTGAGTCGAAGCGCTCCATGATTATTTTTATCATTGCAGCTTCTGTTGTTGGCTTTGCCTATTTTCAAGCTGAATTGTTTGAAAGTATGTTTAGCATTAACCTGAAGAAAATGATCCATGGGGAAGAAGAAGTCGCCAGAACCATTTCATCTGTTCCTGGAAAAAAAGATTCAGCTCATGCGACAGCTCAAAATAAACCAGTTGTTAAGACAACGGGAAAAATTGTGTTTAGCGGTGTGGATTTTGAAATGGAAGTTTATATTGATGGCCATAAAGTCGATTATGTCGGATCTCCGATTCCTGTTGAACTTGGAAAGGAAATCATTGTTGCAGTAAAAAAGAGCGGCCATAAATCATATACTTCTAAAGTCACACTCACTAAAGAGCAGGACTCTTCAGTGATTAATGTGCCTGAACTTGAAAAGTCTAAAACAGGGTTTTTAACTATTTCACAAAACTACGCAGCTGGTTCAAAAATCATCTATGAAGAAGGTGGAGAAACGATTGAAAGAGATCTTCCGCTTCAAGATCAGCAAATTAATGAAGGTACTTATCAAGCTAAAATCGTAAATCCGATATTAGGTACTGAAAAGAAAGTTGAATTCATTATTGAAGAAAATAAGAAGCATTTTTTAGAGTAACTACTCTTTATTTCCAGAGTTTTCATCAAACCGCTTAGATTGTTTGAAACGGTTTACCTTCCTCATATTCAGGAGTTTTATAATCTCTGCAGCAGTTTCTTCTAGCGCCTTCCCAGTGACATTAAAAACTGGCCAACGTTTGTTTTCTGCAAAAATTCGGTTCGCCCATTCAATTTCTTCAGTGACCTTCGCCATGTCTGCATAGTCTCCCTCATCATTCGAAAGACCTAAACGCGAAAGACGGTTCTTTCGAATTTGAAAGAGTGCATCCGAATCGATCGTAAGACCAAATATTTTCCGTTGATCAATCTGAAAGATTTTTTCAGGGACTGGCACTCCCATAACAATCGGGACGTTTACGACTTTGATTCCCTCAAGTGAAAGATACATGGAAAGGGGAGTCTTAGATGTTCGCGATATTCCAACTAGCACGACATCGGCTTCTTCAAGTGAATTGATATTTCTTCCATCATCATGATTGAGAGTAAACTCGATGGCAGCAACTCTTTTGAAGTATTGATCGTTAACAGCATGAAGAATACCAGGTTGGTAATTGGGTTCAGACTCAAAAAAGTTTGAGAAAGCAGTAAGCAGGGGACCCATGACATCAACAGACCTAACATGATCACGCTTTGAGCGCTCGGCAATATAGGCGCGAAGCTCCACAGAAACAATGGTGTAAATCACAATGTCGTGATGAATAGCAGCCTCTTGAAAGATGGCATCAATTTGTTCTTTACTGCGAATATTTTTGTAACGTGTAAAAAAGATTTCTTTATCCTGGAACTGGGCCATAGCTGCACGAGTAATGGCCGAGGCCGTCTCTCCGGTACCATCTGAAATTACAATAACTTTTAATTTATCATGAC